>CAIOHY010000540.1 GCA_903858205.1 uncultured Cellvibrio sp. | reverse complement strand
TGCTTTTTTAGTTCCCTTTTCTTTATCAGCAGAGATCTGATGTGTGTCATTTAGCGTAAAGACCAATCATTTTGTATTTTTGGTCTCGTTATGCTCGCGCTTTGGTGGATTAAACGTGACTTTCGCCTTGATGATAATGCTGCCTTACATGCGGCATTGACTGAGTGTGGCCGAGTCATTCCGGTTTTTTTTCTTGAGTCGGATATTTATCTTGCTCAAGACGCATCTGCGTTTCATCTGCACGCACAGCTTACTGCTCTGGCTGATCTACAAAATTCACTGCGACTGCGCGGTTCTGAGTTGCTGGTAGTACACAGTAATTTGCCGCTGGGATTTTCTTTATTAAAACAACACATTCCGTTCACCCATATGTTTTCACACGAAGAAACGGGCGCGGCAGTGACTTTTGCGCGTGATATTGCGGTAAAAAAATGGTGCGATACTGAATCAGTTTTGTGGCAAGAATTTCCGCAATCGGGCGTAGTGCGTCGTTTGTCATCGCGTGACAATCGGCAAGAATTCATTGCCGAGCGTTTATTTGATAGCGAACCTTTGCCTCCTCCCACAGCGATACCCCAACCCTTGTTGCCACCACTGATTATTAATCAGCATGATTGTTATCAGATTCCACAGTTACAGGAGCTTGCACCACAATTATTAGATGATCGGATCCAGTGGGCGAGTGTTCAGGTGGTCAATGAGCGGCGCGCGCAACGCACCCTGGATAGCTTTTTAAATGCGCGCGGTCTTGGTTATCGCGGTGGTATTTCCTCACCGAATAAAGCGTTTTTCTATGGTTCTCGCCTTTCGCCGCACATTGCCTGGGGCACAATCAGTTTACGCCGCATTTTTTCACGCTTGCATCAGCGCTTAACTGAGTTGGATGAACTATTGGATGCCGAGCCCGACAACAACCTTGCGCGGCGCTGGCACAAAAGTTTGGAAGGTTTTACTGCCCGTTTATTTTGGCGTGATCATTTTGTACAGCGCTTGGAATCGGCGAGTTGGATGGAGTTGCGCGCCTTAAACCCTGCGTACGAACAGCTGGAATATTCACAAGATGCAGCGAGGCTTGATGCCTGGATTAATGGTAACACTGGTTTCCCCTTGATCGATGCCTGTATGCGTTGTTTGCATGCGACAGGGTTTTTAAATTTTCGGATGCGCGCGATGCTGGTTAATTTTGCATGTTTTGGTCTGCATATACATTGGCGTGATCTTCAATACCCGCTTGCGCGTTTGTTTACTGATTACGAACCGGGTATTCATTTTTCCCAAATACAAATGCAGGCGGCGATTGTAGGCATCAATACCATCCGCGTTTATAGCCCGCTCAAGCAGTTGATGGACCAAGATCCCGATTGTCAATTCATCAAGCGTTGGGTGCCCGAATTACGCGGATTCAGTGCAGAGCAAGTTGCCTGTCATGAAACAATAACACTTCCGGGTTATCCGCTGGCGTTAGTGAACGCGGAGCATAATATTCGCATTATGAAGGAGCGAATTAGTGTTATACGCAAGAGTGATGAAGGCCAGGAAAGTGCACAGCGCGTACTGATTAAGCATGGCTCGCGTATGAGGCAAAAACGTGCGAAAAACACGCATAAGTTTGGTGCCAAGGTGCCATCGGTTGCCCAAATCGATTTGTTTGGTGCCTGATCTTAACGCGATGCGATACGCGCAAAATTAGCCTACACTCTGAGCATGACTGTCAGCTGTAGAGCATGATCATGTTAGACATCACTGAATACACAAAATTCCTGATCGGTCTGTTAGCGATTGTCGATCCCCTCGGTGCCATCCCCGTTTTTATCGCTCTCACGGTTCACCAGAATAAAGAACAGCGGCTAAAAACAGCGCGATTAACGGTTGTATCGGTTTTTGTGGCATTGATGGTCGCGCTTTTATTTGGCGAGTGGATTCTCTGGGCATTCGGTATCAGCGTTGATGCGTTTCGCTGCGCAGGCGGTGTGATACTCCTGCTGATGGGCTTGGGCATGTTGCAATCGCGCGGCCACACAGCCGCAGAAATCGAAGCGGCGCAAGACGAAACAATCGCACTGGTGCCGCTCACTATGCCGCTGCTTGCGGGGCCAGGAGCCATGAGTGCGGTGATTGTCTATGCTCACCAATCCAGCTCGGTTACGCATTACCTTGCGGTCACTCTGTGTATCCTGCTCGTTAGCGCTTCATTGATACTGTGTTTTAAATTCCTTCCCTGGTTTGCTGAACATTTGAGTAAACGCAGCATTGTAATGTCGACCCGGGTTATGGGTTTATTGCTAGTGGCCATTGCAGTGGAATTCATTGCAGGAGGCGTCAAGGGGCTTTTTCCACAGCTTGCGCTTAATTGATTGCTGATTTTTTCGGCGATTAAAAAGTGTCAATCCTATGTTACTGATTACTATCGCTCCTGATGCTCGGGTGAGCATTTCTCAATAACAAAATCAGTTACTGTGCTCGGAAGTGGCAGTAATATTTTCGGTATATGTTCTTCGGCCGCAGAATCCTAGTCAGTTGAATCCAGCATTATTTTCACTTCGTTTATATGTTGAGAAGTGATACTTTATTTTTCACAAAAAATGTGGAAAATTGCGCGCCATTTCCATTCTCGCCCCAGGCATTAACGCGACTGTTAATGCTCCCAATCTGTTAATTACACAGGACGGAAGTATTTTGAATAATTCAGAGGAATCCAAATTGTGGTCTGTACGCCAATCGGCTGATCTCTACGGTATTGATGAATGGAGTAGCGGTTACTTTGGTGTTTCACCACAGGGCGATGTTGTGGTGCGCACGACGACGTCTGAAGGTGAGACTAATGTGTCGCTGATGGAGATTGTTGATGGTTTGCAACAGCGCGGTTTGCAAATGCCGGTGTTGTTGCGTCTTGAAAATATTGTCGATTCACGTATCAGCATTCTTAATGATTCCTTTGCCCAGGCAATTGAATCGAGCGGTTATCGCGGGCAGTATCGCGGCGCATTTCCAATTAAAGTCAATCAACAAAAGCACGTAATTGCTGAAATCGCCCGTTTTGGTGAGCGCTACAATCATGGCTTGGAGGCGGGTAGTAAAGCTGAGTTGATGATCGCGCTGGCGACCCTGACGAATCGTGAGAGCTTAATTATCTGTAATGGTTATAAAGACGCCGAGTTCATTTCATTAGGATTAGAAGCGCGTAAGTTAGGATTTAACTGCTTTTTTGTTTTGGAAACGCTGAGTGAATTGCAATCTGTGATTGAACGCAGTCGCGCGATGAATGTTGAACCATTAATTGGTGTGCGCCTCAAGTTATCAACTAAAGTGGAAGGCCATTGGAGCGAAGACAGCGGTGACCGGAGTTTATTTGGTTTGAATACCAATGAATTGGTTGCTGTTATTGATACATTGCGCGACGCTAACTTGCTGCATTGTTTTCAATTGTTGCATTTTCATTTGGGTTCACAAATTCCTAATATTCGTAGCATTCGTGCCGGTGTACTGGAAGCCTGTCGCTATTACATTGAATTGGTGGGCGAGGGCGCTCCACTGGGCTATTTGGATTTGGGCGGCGGTTTGGCAATTGATTATGATGGTACTTGCAGTACGAATGGACACAGTCGCAATTACTCAGTACAGGAATATTGCATTGATGTGGTTGAAGCGATTCAAGAGAGTCTCGACGCACAAGGTATTGCACATCCGACTATCGTGACCGAGTCAGGGCGTGCAACAGTCGCACATACCGCGGTGTTACTGTTTAATATTCTTGATGTCACTCATTTTGAGCCTATGGCGCTACCCGCAGAGTTGCCTGTTAATTGCCATGAAATGATTGCGAATTTGTGGCACACACTGAATGTTACCTCTGTTGCGAATTTGCAAGAGTCTTACAACGATGTAATTTACTATCGCGATAAAATTCGCGATTTATTTAATTCCGGCGATATCAATCTACGTCATCGCGTTCTGGGTGAAAATATTTACTGGGCAGGCTTGCAAAAAATAGCAACGCTTCTGCCCCAAGTAAAACGCATTCCTGCTGAGCTGGAACGATTGCCGCAACTCTTAGCCGATATCTATTACGGAAACTTCAGTGTGTTTCAATCCCTTCCGGATTCATGGGCTATTGGGCAGGTGTTTCCAGTGATGCCGATACATCGCTTGAATGAGGAGCCAACTCGTCAGGCGATCATCGCTGATTTAACCTGCGACTGCGATGGAAAATTGCAGAAATTTGCTAGCCCTGAAGGCGAGTCAACTACCTTGTCATTGCATTCGATTAATCCGGGAGAGGAATACTATATTGGTGTTTTTCTGGTGGGCGCGTATCAGGAAACGCTCGGTGATTTGCATAATTTATTTGGCGATACCAATGTCGCCAGCGTGCGTATAAATCCTGACAGTAGTATTGATTTTGTGCATGAGTTGCATGGCGATAGTATTGCGGATGTGCTGACCTATGTGGAATATGATCCAAATATTCTCTACGAACAGTTTCGGCAAACCGCAGAGAATGCTGTGCGCGAAGGCATTATTACGCTGGCTGATCGTCAGCAGATGTTGGCGGCATATTCTGAGAGTCTGCGTGGCTATACTTACTTTGAAAAATAGTGTTGATGTGATCTGTGGAGTCTAGGTGAATGGCAAAAGTGTTAATTATTGGTGCGGGCGGTGTCAGTGGCGTGGTGGTGCATAAATGCGCGCAGCTGCCCGAGGTATTTTCAGAAATTGTATTGGCAAGCCGTACCTTGGCTAAATGTGAAGCAATAGCGGCGCAATTAAATCGTCCCATTAAAACGGCGCAGGTAGATGCGGATAATGTACCGCAACTGGTCGCACTGATTAATGCAGAAAAACCGGATTTGGTAATCAACGTGGCATTGCCTTACCAAGACCTGACTATTATGGATGCCTGTTTAGAGGCCGGTGTTGATTATCTTGATACCGCGAATTACGAACCGCTGGATACGGCAAAATTTGAATATTCCTGGCAGTGGGCGTATCAAGATAAATTTAAAAATGCAGGATTAACGGCGTTACTGGGTTCCGGTTTTGATCCAGGTGTAACCAACGTTTATACCGCGTATTTGAAAAAACATTATTTCGATGAAATCCATTATCTGGATATTATCGACTGCAACGCTGGCGACCACGGTTTGCCCTTTGCTACCAATTTCAATCCGGAAATCAATATCCGCGAAGTAACGGCCAATGGCCGCTACTGGGAAAATGGTAATTGGGTTGAAACTGCACCGCTCAGCATTAATCGTGTATTTGATTTTCCTGCCGATATCGGCCCTAAAAAAATCTACATGATGTACCACGAAGAGCTGGAATCCTTGGTAAAACATTTGCCAGAAATTAAACGTGCGCGTTTTTGGATGACTTTTTCAGACAATTATTTAAAACATTTGGAGGTTCTTGGCAACGTGGGGATGACAGGCATCGAGCCGATTATGTTTGAGGGGCGCGAAATAGTTCCGCTGCAATTTTTAAAAGCGTTGCTGCCAGATCCGGCGAGCCTTGGCCCCTTAACCAAAGGTAAAACCTGCATAGGCTGCTTTGCGCAAGGCGTGAAAGATGGTAAGCCTGTGGCGATGTTTGTTTACAATGTATGTGATCATCAAGAGTGTTACCGCGAAGTTAAATCGCAAGCGATTTCCTACACCACCGGTGTGCCCGCAATGATTGGTGCAAAAATGATTTTGGAAGGAAAGTGGAAAAAACCGGGTGTGTGGAATATGGAGCAATATGATCCTGATCCGTTTATGGAAGATTTAAATAAGTACGGTTTGCCCTGGCAGGTTGTAGAAGTTGATCCACGTGCGATTGAAGGTTGATTAATGCAAAAGCGCGAATATTTCACTCACTTTAATCTCGCCCGTGTTCCATCGCCGTCTTTTGTAATTGATAAAGCGGCGGTGGAAGATAATTTAAAAATTCTCAATCGTATCCAACGTGAAAGCGGCGCAAAAGTGCTGGCTGCATTAAAGGCGTTTTCCTGTTGGAGTCTTGCGCCTTTATTTCGCCAATATCTCTCAGGAACTTGTGCCAGTGGTGTGCACGAGGCGCGGTTGGGGCGGGAAGAGTTTGGAGTTGAGGTTCATTGTTATTCAGCTGCTTATAAAGAATCCGATTTAATCGAAATTTTAGAGATCGCTGACCATGTGGTATTCAATTCGTTTTCGCAGTGGTCGCGATTTAAATCACTTGCGTTAACTGCACAACAACAACGCCCTGAATTGCAGTTTGGTATTCGCATTAATCCTGAACATTCGGAAGGTGAAACTGAGTTATACGATCCCTGTGCGCCCTGTTCGCGTATGGGTGTGACTATTGCGCAATTTGAACAGGCGGTGAGTGCCGATCCTGCAATATTGGGTGGAATTAGCGGCTTTCATTTTCATACGCTCTGCCAACAAGATCTTCCACCATTACAACGCACGCTGATTGCAGTTGAAGAGAAGTTCGGAAAGTATTTTTCGCAGATTAAATGGATTAATTTTGGTGGTGGCCATCATATTAGTCGGGAGGATTATCAAGTCGATGCATTAATCGCGTTGATTAAATCGTTTCGTGTTCGCCATCAATTAGATGTTTATCTCGAGCCTGGCGAGGCGGTTGCACTGCGCAGTGGTGTGCTGGTGGCCGAAGTATTGGACATTACCTGGAACGGTATTTCGCAAGCGATTTTGGATACCTCTGCCACTTGCCATATGCCGGATGTGCTTGAAATGCCTTATCGAGCCGATGTGCTCAACGCAGGAATGCCGAATGAATTTGAACATACTTATCGCCTGGGTGGGATGACCTGTTTGGCGGGCGATGTTATTGGCGATTACAGTTTTCGTGAGCCTTTACGGGTTGGTCAACGTATAATGTTTGATGATATGGCTCACTATACAATGGTAAAAACTACTACCTTCAACGGCATTAATTTACCCGCTATTGCCATTTGGGATTCACGCACCGATGAGTTAAACGTTATCCGTGAATTTGTCTACGCCGATTTCAAACATCGCCTCTCCTAACGTAGGGGCGCCGCTTGCTGCGCCCAAATGCCGCGCCCAAATACTGCGCCCCAAAACATCACCATCCTATTTTTAATCGTCACCATTTTTTAGGTTTTCACTATGCAAAAAAAATCCGCACACATAGGTCTCGTTAATCCTAAAAGTCCTGCCAATGTCGGTATGGTAATGCGCGCTGCTGGCTGCTACGAAGCAACGACGGTTTTTTACAGCGGTGTGCGTTTTGAGCGCGCGCAAAAATTTGCGACAGATACTAAAGATGCAGGCCGAAAAATCGCGTTGGTGGGCGTAGAAAATTTACTGGATGATATTCCGGAAAATGCCACGTTAGTTGCTATCGAACTTATCGAAGGCGCAACGCCCTTGATGGATTTTGTCCACCCCGATAACGCCTATTATATTTTCGGTCCCGAAGATGGTTCGATCAAAAAAGAATTGTTAGATCATTGCCAGCACGTTGTTTATATCCCAACCATTGGCTGCATGAACCTCGCCGCTACTGTCCATGTTGTGCTTTACGATCGTATGGCAAAATCGGGCAGGGAAGTGATAGAGCAGCGGCCAGTTGCAGCGAATCGTGATGTAAATAATAAAATCAAAATTTAATAGTAATTTTTATACCAATACTGCCCTAGCATTATCAAACAAATTGTAACAATCAGTATCCGCAACACTTTTGGATTCACTTTAAAAAGGTAGTGCGATCCCAACCATGCACCGAGCATCTGGCCGATAATCATTGTGAGCCCAGCAAGCCACATAATTTGACCTGCAAAAATAAATACAATCAATGAAGCAATGTTGGTGGCGAAGTTGAGCGGCTTTGCAATCGCAGTGGCTTTGATCAACTCCAACCCCCGTAAACCGACTCCCGCAACTGCAAGGAAAGATCCTGTGCCGGGACCAAACATGCCATCGTAAATGCCAATAACGGGCAGCACCGTTTTTTGATAAAGCTTGGCGGACATTCTCG
>CAIOHY010000539.1 GCA_903858205.1 uncultured Cellvibrio sp. | reverse complement strand
CCGCCTACGCGGGTTTGGTGAACGGTAATTTTATCCAGCGGTAGACCAGTAACTTTGGCGATGAGTGCAAGGCTTGAATCCGCCTGCTGGGTTGGCGACCACAATTCCATGCGGCCATCGTGAAACCAGGCCGTACAGTTTTGCGGTTCCAGGGTCGCGTGAGCGGCATGGGGATAAGCGTAAAAAGCCGACACTTGTTTGGCTGCGTTCTTTAAGGCGGTATCGACATCCCCGGTGAGCCGCAGTGTTTGACTACCGGTTTTTTCAGCCAAGTCTTGCGCGCGCGCTATAAATTCTGCTGACGAGTCTTTGCTTGCTTTAGTCTCGTCCCATTCAATTTGCAGCTGTTTTTTAGCGGAAAAGGCCGCCCAGGTCGATGAAGCTATTACGGCCACGCCCGATAGCACTTCGATCGCTAAACCCGTGCCCTCAACGACAAAGGCATCGATAACGCCCGGCAGCTTTTTAATGGTATCGAGGTTAGCTTTGGCGACCTTACCGCCAAAAGCGGGGCACTTGGTATAGCTGGCGTAGACCATGCCGGGCAATTGGGTATCAACACCAAAGAGCGGCTTACCGGTGACGATCTGGTGATTGTCCACACCTGTGTAGCGTTTCCCGAGCAGCTGGTAATCGCTTCTGGCTTTAAGTTTCAGGGAGTTAACATCGGGTACGGGAAGCCTGGCAGCCTTGGTGGCGAGTTCACCATAGCCGAGGCTGCGGCCATCTTTACTCAACACTTTACTGTTTTGGGTGCGGCAGTCAGCCTCAGGGATATTCCACTCCAGTGCCGCTGCGCTCACTAACATGCTGCGCGCCATAGCACCGGCTTGGCGGAGTTGGTCCCAGTTTGAGGGTATCGAGGTTGACCCGCCCGCCCCTTGGCGACCATAAACAGCGGGGTTAACCGCAGCCTGTTTGACTTGAACACGCTGCCAATCGGCATCCAGTTCCTCGGCGATAATCAAACCAAAGGCGGTTTTAATTCCTTGGCCAATCTCGGGGCATTTGGAAAAGATAATAATCTCGCCGCTAGCACGCACTTGCACAAAACCATTGGGTGCAAAATCGGTTGAGGTTTGTGCCACAGCTTCCTGGCTGTCGCCAAAATAAAAGGCTAGCACCAGCCCACCACCCGCTAACCCGGCGAGTTTGAGAAATTGGCGCCTTGAAACGGTTGAAGATTCGCCGAGCACACCACTCATCAGGGCTTGAATTTCAGCATCGTCGCGCGCGGCATTCGCCAGAAGTTTATTCATGGCTAATGCCCCCGGATGCAATAGTAGATTCGCCAGTTGAATGGTTTCCTGCTGCAGAATGAATGGCCGCCCGTATGCGCAAGTAGGTTCCGCAACGGCAAATATTGCCACTCATGGCGCTATCAATATCGGCATCGGAAGGTTTCTTTTTCTGCTTTAGCAAAGCGGCGGCGCTCATGAGTTGACCCGCCTGGCAATAGCCACACTGGGGCACATCCTGCTCGATCCACGCCTGTTGCAAAGGGTGTAATTGGCCGTCAGATGCGAGGCCTTCGATAGTGGTAATTTTCTGATCAGCTACTGCGGATAAGGGCAGCAAGCATGAACGCACGGGAGCATCGTTTACGTGCACCGTACAGGCACCACACTGGCCAATCCCGCAGCCAAATTTGGTACCCAGTAAACCCAGACTGTCGCGCAAGACCCAGAGCAACGGCGTTGCGGGGTCGAGATCCTTTAGCTCGTATGTTTTGCCGTTGGCTATCAGTCTTGTCACGGTGGAATCCTCGGTCGATGTGTTCGTGTTGCCATCCGTATGAGACGGCTACCCGGTTTCATCCCCCCCACCCGTAACCCAAGTATTTACCCGGAGCGACCTCCCGTCTTTGGCGTGCCGGAAAAAACTCCGGATGCTGACTCGTCAGCTTCAACAAGCTGGCAAAACAAACAGCGCGCCCACTAAGCGTCACCCGCTTTTCAGGCAATGTCTCTGGACGATGCCTCTTGCGAGAATGCATTCAAATAACTATAGTGAATGCATAGAATGCATTTTTATGAGGTGACACCATGGCAATGTTAACAGTACGCAACCTACCCGACGATGTGCACAGGGCCTTAAGGGTGCAAGCCGCTCTGCATGGGCGCAGCACCGAGGCTGAGGTTCGTGAGATTCTGGCGAACGCCGTCAAACCCGAAGCTCGTATGCGTGTGGGCGATGCGCTCGCCGCACTGGGCCGCAAGCTTGCGTTAAAAAACGAAGATTTTGATATCTTCGATCAGGTACGCGACAAAACGCCCGCTGAGCCACCGAGGTTTGAATGATCCTTCTTGATACCAACGTCGTTTCTGAAGCGATGAAGCCAGCCCCGCACCCGCCAGTACTGGCGTGGCTGAACGATCAAGCAGCAGAAACCTTGTACCTATCCAGTGTCACCCTCGCCGAAATGCTATTTGGCATAGCCGCACTCCCAGACGGTAAACGCAAAGAAAAACTAACCGATGCGCTTGACGGCCTGACCGCGCTATTCCGAGATCGCATCCTGCCATTCGATGTAGATGCAGCGCGTCATTACGCTAGCTTGGCTGTAGCCGCTAGGACTGGAGGCCGAGGATTCCCAACACCAGACGGTTACATAGCCGCAATCGCCGCATCAAGAGGGTTCATCGTAGCCTCACGTGACACGGCGCCTTATAAAGCGGCCGATGTCACCGTGATTAACCCGTGGGAAATATGATTGGTAACAACACGGCGCACCACGCTTTAGGTGCGCCCAGTGGAGCCTTTTACTTCCTACCCAAATCTAATATTCCTACCTACATCTCACCTTTTACCGGGCCAAAAGCAGGTGGTGCTTTGCGGTGAAGGGTTGCTGCTTCATAAGCCGAGGCCGCTTTCAACAAATTGGATTCCTGACCCGGTTCAGCCCAGAAAGCAATGTTGTAAGGTAAACCTATTCCACCCAGTTTGGTGGCTACGGAGTTTTCGACAGGCTCATACTTGGTAGCGTCTTGACTGAGCACAAACTTGGGGTCGTAGGTGGTTTTGGCAAAGCCAGCCGGAATGAAAACCTCAGGAATGCCTAACATAGCGCCGTAACCAAATGCTGGCCCGCGAGCACCACCGCCACCGCCGCCAAAGGCCGCTCCGCCGATTTTACCTTGCAGAGTTAGGTTAACCGGGTTAACGAACATATCGAGCTTGTTTTGTTCGAGCACTTTTATCATCGCCATGCGCAGAGTGTCCCGGCGTTTTATGGTGTGGTTGATTGCGTTGGTGCGAATATCCATTTCCTTATTTTCCCAATTCTTCATAGCCGCCCGGCGCGTATCGTTGTAGTACTTGGCATTGGCATTCAAGGTCTGCCAGTCATATACGCGACTGTCGCCACGCAAAGCCAGGTACTGGCCAAACTGGAAGGCGAAGGTGTAGCCCGTGATCGCCTCTGGATCAACCGGTGGGTTAGCGACAACACTGTTGAAATCCATTGCCGCCGGTAGGGGCGCCTTACGAGCCGACAAGGCAATAAGGTATTTACGGCTTGCCACATCCCAACCGGGCACTTCAAACATAGCTTTGCCATCTTTTTTCCACGAAAAAATTTCTGGCATGTGGAAGGGTAATAGCTCTGCAAACGCATCGTTAAAACCGAAAGTCATGTTGGGAATGGAGGGATCGTCCGGGTATTTCGGATCTACGTCTTCCACCAATTCCGCACCGAGATCCTTGAGCACCTGCAGTTGTTTGTTGATGCCATCGCTCACGGCGGCATCCCCAGGGGCAGCTTTAATAAATAGCGCGCGAATCACACCGATGCGTACGCCTGCCAATGGCTTGGCGGTAGCCGCGGGGGTCAGGGCTTCTACATAAGGCGTCTTGCTAGCCACTACGCGCGGCAAAGCTGTGTAGGGGTCGCGAGCATCGAAATACTTGCCGGTGGATTTGTCGCGGAAGGCATCAAGAATCGTGGTCGCATCTTTGACGGTGCGGCAGATAATGCCCGGACGATCCTGATAAGGATTAGCACCTATGCTGCCGGCGAACGAGATCATGCCTTTGGTAGGTACGACTAGTGCTACGCCTTGGTAGTTGGCTGGGCCACGGCAAGAACCACCGGTCGTTTCGCAGATCGAACACATGGTCAGGTTAGCTGCGACAGAAACGCCTGAACCGCCGCTTGAACCGCTGGTGACGCGCTCGGTGTCGTAAGGGTTACAAGTGGTGCCACCCCAGGATTCACGCGAGCCACCTGCGCCAATATAGGGGCGCTCGACTTTTGCATCACCGAGTGGATCGCCACTGCCCGCGTTGTATTCGGACTCGTGCGCTTGCGCATAGATGATGGCGCCGGCAGCGCGTAAACGTGCGACCAATGTGGCATCTGTTGGCGGTGCGTCCATGGCGTAGTTAACGTCGGCACCTGCCGTGGTGCGCATATCGGCGGAGTCGTATATGCCTTTGTTGGCCATGACCGTGCAGTACAAGGGCATGGCTTTTGTATCAATATTTTTGCCGTATTTAGCATCCAGGGAGGCTGCGTATTCCAGTGCATCCGGTTGTTGGCGGAATTTTTCGCAGACCGCTGGCGCATCTTTTGGCAGGGGTGTGCCGGGCTTTGCATCAAACGCACCCTTACAGGTGACCGAACGTTCACCGCGAATATTCAATACTTCCAGCGTATTGAGCTGACCTGCATTGGGAATACCGGCGACCATGCCATATTGCTGTTTTACGGAAGGATCGGAGATGGTGGGTTCCATGCGGCCATAGTCCGGCGTCAGCCCTTTGTATTTATCAAAATCGGGAACCAGCTTGTTGATCGCAAGCGTGCTGGTGGGGAATTTCACGGGCGAACCGGCACGAATAGCGCCTTCTGTGGCAGGTATTTTGGCTCCGTCCAGCGTCACCAGCCTGGTACAACTGCCGTTGTAGGCCTTAGCACGCGCAATGTAGCCCTCAACGACTTGTTTGCAGGTGATCTCGCCCGAGCGGATGGCGCTCTGGACGCCATCAATGGTGGCCTCTTGGAGACGAAATTCTCCGGCCTGAGCACTGAGGGCGCACAATGCGGCCGCCGTCAGCATGAACGATTGGACAGCAGTACGCATCGACATAGGAGTCTCCTGAGAGTTATCTGCTTTTAACTGAGAGTTATCTGCTTTTAACTGAAAGTTATCTGCTCGTGAATAGTGATCGCCACAGCGATTAGCCTGACGGGTTGCTCGCCGCTAATTAAACGTTGGCTGCGGCCGACCCCCTACAGTTGGTCCTGCGGGCATGGCTAACCTATTTGGCGTTGGCATTCCTGGACGGATTCGGTGGAGCCGCCCAAAAATACCCTCCTACCAAGAGCACCCATTTCACCGGGCTTCCCCCTAAGGCGTCCGCAGCGGTAGGGGTCAGTGACGCAAACCCGTCTGAAGTGGCGTTATGTGACGCCTTCCGAAGGAATTCCCTATGATCAGACCCGTTAAAACTCTGGCGCTTGCCTGCGCATTGATAACAGGCACTAGCACCTTTGCCTTTGCACTTGATTTGCAAACCGCAACCATTGCCGATATCAATGCGGCATTTAAGAAGGGTTCGCTGACTTCCGAAAAACTAACTGCGGCTTACCTCGCGCGCATCGCTGCCTACGATCAACAAGGCCCCACACTGGATTCACTGATCACGCTCAACGAAAAAGCACTGACCCAAGCGCGTGCGCTGGATGCTGAACGTGCCGCCGGAAAAATTCGCGGCCCGCTGCACGGCATCCCGGTCATCCTCAAGGACAACATCGACACCTACGATTTACCTACCACTGGCGGCTCGCAATTATTAGAAGGATCTATCGCGCCGGACGATGCCTTCATCACCAAAAAACTGCGTGACGCGGGAGCGATCATCATCGCCAAAGCCAACCTCTCGGAATGGGCAGGATCAGGTGGATCAGCCGGAGGCGCGCCGCCAGACATCGTAAAAGCCGGTTTTATTCCGGGCGGCTTTAGTTCCGCCGGAGGTCAAACACGCAACCCGCACGGGCTTGAACACAGCCCTTCCGGTTCGTCTGGCGGGACGGGAGCGAGTATCGCCGCCGCTTTTGGTCAGTTCGGTTTAGGCTCGGATACAGGCGGATCAATACGCGGCCCCTCATCGCATAACGGCATTGCCGGGCTAAAGCCCACCCGTGGGTTAATGAGCCGCGATGGGATAATTCCACTCGGATTATCGTTCGACACCGCAGGCCCTATGGCGCGCTCGGTCTATGATGTCGCCGTCGCTCTCGGTGTGATGACAGGAGTCGATAAAGCAGACCCAGCTACGGCGGCGAGTGCCGGAAATTTCCACCAGGATTACACCTCCTTCCTCAAGCGCGGCTCGCTCAAGGGCGCGCGCATTGGGGTGAACCGTGATTACCTGGGGCAAGACCCGGAAGTGGATAAGATTTTTGCTGAAAACATCGCCACCCTACGCAAACTCGGGGCGACGATTATCGACCCGGTAGTAATTCCCGACTATGTGCGGGAGAGCCGCGCTTACATTTACAACACCGTGGTACGCGCTGAATTTAAAGCCGACCTCACCACCTATTTAAAAACCACATCCAAGGGCTACCCAAAATCGTTTGACGATGTGGTGCGGCTTTCCAATGACCCCGCAACCAAGTACCTCAGCCCCGGCAAAGCGGCGGGTTTAGCCTGGGTCAGCTCGCCCGGCATTTCGCTCGCGTTGGATGACCCTGAATACCTCGCGATAAAAAATGCCCTGCTGCCAGCGGTGCGCGCCAGTGTCGATGCCATGCTGAGCAAGCATCAGCTCGACGCACTGGTGTATCCCACCATGCCCAAACCGGCTCTGTTAATCACGCCGCCAGATGGTATGGGCTGGCCAAACTCGGCTACGGCCATGGCCAACTTCACCGGCTATCCGGATTTAATTGTGCCATCCGGAATGACCACCAAAGGTTTACCCGTCACCCTTTCATTTTTTGGGCCGGCCTGGAGCGAAGCCAAATTGCTCGGGTACGGCTTCGATTTCGAGCAAGCCACCAAAGCCTTGGTAGCACCGCCTAGTACACCAAAACTGCCAAGCGACTCACTCGGCAACTAGTCGTGCCCATTACACCATTAGCCGGGGCGTTCAAGCACCGGCTTTCTCATCCCCCTCAATAACAGCGATGATCACTATGCGTATTCGTAAACTTGCCCTTGCTATTACCCTGTGTATCAGCAGCCTGGCGCCGCTCACGGCCACTGCTCTGGATCTCACCAACGCCACTATTGCCGAGCTCAACACCGCCTTCGCTGACGGTTCATTAAGTGCTGAAGCCCTCACGGCGGCCTACCTCGCACGCATTGCCGCCTATGATCAAAAAGGCCCCAAAATTAACAGTGTGATTTACATAAATCCCAAAGCGCTTGCGGAAGCCAAAGCACTGGATGCCGAGCGCGCGGCAGGCAAAACCCGCGGCCCATTGCACGGGATTCCGATAGTACTGAAAGACAATTACGACACCATCGACATGCCCACCACCGCCGGTTCACAGCTACTCGATGGCTCTATTCCGCCGGATGATGCCTTTGTGGTGAAGAAACTGCGTGACGCTGGCGCGATTATTATTGCCAAGGTCAATCTATCGGAATGGGCTGGCGGCGGCGGTTCAGTATCGGGGGCAACCGACCCCGAGGTGAT
>CAIOHY010000538.1 GCA_903858205.1 uncultured Cellvibrio sp. | reverse complement strand
TGTAGTAATCGCGACTTGATCTGACAGTTACCCGATTTGATCGATACCGCTGGCAGGTCAAATTCAGTTGTTCGATGTGGTGTTTTATCGTGCCATGCCTGCTTCCCATCAATGCTTGTTTGCATCGGTGTACGCCCGCGGCACATCTTCCCCTAAGGCGGGCGCTCGTCGTTATAGTCGTGGCGCCAGTCATCCAGATCGCGCTGCAATTCTTTACTCGAGCGATATATTTTGCGCCGGAACGTGACCTGGTAAAACTCTTGCCGAATAATTTGACGGAAGCGTTCACAGGCGCCGCCATTGGTCTGCGGATGGCGCACTGTCGTCTTCGTATGCACCATAGCAAAAGCAGCGACAGCTGTTTCCGCGGCTTCCCTCACTCTGCTGAGCAAATTGAATTTCTTGCCAACGCTGGCTTGATCCCTCACGACAATTTGTGTAGCGATGCATCTTCGCCCCCTACTATTTATTCAATTTATACGTAGTATTCAATAGCTATTCAAATTGCGGCAAGGTGGTAGTAGAAAAATATGCCGCTCTCATCTAATTGCGAATGACGGCTTTTATTGATCGCATGACAGTTTTTATTGAAAAGTTCTGCCGATCTGCAAGTGTCTTGTGAATTTTCAGGGCGTTGACGTATTTAGATACATACCGTTAGCATGGCATTAAATAGTGAGATTTCAAGACTTTCAAACGTCGCCTGGCCAGGGAAAATGATATGAATATGCCAATCGGATTATTAATATTTTTTACCGCACTGATAAGCTGGTTTTGTTTGCTAATTTTTGGTTTCAGACGTAAGAGATTCACACCGTTTATTGTATTCGGTATTGTTTTTTTGCTTTTTATGAATGTCCGCTATCTGATTGAGGGTGCGCCCGCAGCGATCGCTTTTTTTATCGGCATCTATGATGTGCTGGATAACCTCGGTATGCAGTCAGGTCAAACCGCTGCCGCGCTAGCAACTTGTCCTGATAATGCCTGCACTGTGTGGGGCAGTACCTATGTGTTGCACCCTTCATGGGGCACTGCATTTTTTGATCGGTTTTTAAATGGCACAGTGTTGCGAACCAATCTTCTCTACGCTCACCTGACTTTTAATTCCATCGTTTTTGTCCTCATGCACGTACAACTCTGGCGTCCTGGGACAGGCGGGAATGCTATCTTCCACAAATATCTGGGCAAGATCTCTTTTGTCTGCTTGACCATCGGCACCGTCTGCGCAATTTGGCTTGCCGGCTCACATGGTTCTGTTAACGAGTACGGTGGCAACCTGTCTATGTTTGGCTTTTGGTCCATGTCATTGTTTGTCTACGGTTGTGCAGTCATGGGGATTAGGGCTATTCGGCAGGGTAATTTTGCTGCACACAGGATTTGGATGATTAGATTCGCAGGATCTATGTGGGGTGCTTTTTGGCTATTCAGGGTCATCTTGTTTGTAATGGGTCCGCTCCTTCGCGATTACCAGTCAGCAAACATTTTGTTATGCATATGGTTGTCTGCACCTTTGGGGATCGTTATCGCAGAACTTGTGCGAATCAAAATACTTGATAAACAATCTTACTATTTGGACGCAAACGGGGTAACTCACGCTTAAATATTTGGGTAGCCGTTTGATCCAGTATCCTAAAAAAAGCAATGATCAATTTTTAATTGCCGTTGCCCTAAACTTGATAATTTTTAATAGATTGACTCTTGACCGCTGCTTTGCGAAGTCTTGCAGCAAACACCATTCGAAGCCCATAACGTAGCGATTTCCAATGAGTCCACCGATGTCAAAGAATTCAATGATGCCAAACCTGATTGCCAATTTGTCGAAGCCCATGCGCATGTCTGGCTCCTCCAAGGTAATGATCAAAAAATCCGGCTGGCGGAGTGTAGGGCTTGTGCTCGCCCTGCTGGCCCTGAACTTGCCAGCGCGCGCAGTCGACAGGCAGATCGTCATCAAGTTTAGCCATGTGGCTGCGATGAGCACACCCAAGAGCAACGCCATCGAACACTTCAAGCGCCTCGCCGAGCAGAACACCGCTGGTAAGGTGCGGGTGGAAGTCTATCCCAATAGCACGCTCTACAAAGACAAGGAAGAGTTGGAAGCGCTGCAGTTGGGTGCTGTACAAATGCTCGCACCGACCTTGTCCAAATTTGGTCCTCTGGGCATACGCGAATTCGAAGTGTTCGATCTGCCTTTTTTGTTCGACGACCGGGCGGCGCTACGGCGCGTAGTGGACGGGCCGATTGGACAACGGTTGTTCGGCATTCTGGAAACCAAGGGCATTCGAGGTCTGGCCTTCTGGGATAGCGGTTTTAAGAT
>CAIOHY010000537.1 GCA_903858205.1 uncultured Cellvibrio sp. | reverse complement strand
TTGGCGGAGCTGCGCGGTAATGTGGCAGCGCTATTCATACAAAAACGCCCGAGGCCATCACGACCCCGGGCGGTTAAGATTTCTAAAACCCGTTATCCAGTTAATCACAACGCTGCTCCGCTTAAGTGAACAGCATTGCGGACTCGTCCGGGCATTTTTTTGTCTGGCGTTTGCTTGTGTTGCAAAAGTTTTTCACTCCCCACTTGTCAGTATTGAAATTGTGTATTAGTGTAGTAATACACCTTGCATTTAAGTGATACACCCAATAAACCAACCGCTTGATAAGTCGTCACCAAGGAGTGAGCTATGAATTCTTTCCGCAGGATCATCGTCAGTTTGCTGGCATTCATCAGCGTTTCTGCAAATGCAGAGACGAGCTTGTATGAGATCACCAAAGGCGATCAAAAAATGTATCTCGGCGGCACTATTCATGTGCTGCGCAATAGCGATTACCCGCTCCCGCCGGAATTTGAACAAGCCTACGAAAACGCAAAAATTCTGGTGCTGGAAACCGATCTGAAAAAAGCCAGCTCGCCCGAATTTGGCCAGCAAATGGCGCAGGCATTTATGTACAGCGACGGAAAAAATTTGTCTCAGGATGTAAAGCCCGCTCTATGGAAAGAACTGCAAGCGTTTTCAGATAAGCGTCAATTCCCGCTCGGGCAAATGAGCATGTTTAAGGCCATGTTTGTAAGCCTCAGTTTGTCGATCGCAGAAATGCAGCGCCAGGGGTTTGGTGTGGGGCAGGGAGTCGATTCCTATTTTTATCAAAAGGCCATCCTCAGTGGAAAAGCCACGCAGGAGTTGGAAACAACCGGTGATGTATTAACGCACTTAACAATGCTTGCCGATGTAGATGCCAATGTCATCATAAAAGCCACACTGCGCGATTTGCACAAAATGGATGGCATGCTGGAAAAATCGGTCGGCTATTGGCGCTCCGGTGAGTTGGAAAAGTTAGATAAAGAAATGGCGGCAGATATGCGCAAAGAAACGCCGGAAATTTATCAACAATTATTGGTTGCGCGCAATCAAGCATGGCTACCGAAAATTGAGCAAATGCTTACAACCCCCGATGTAGAGTTGGTATTGGTGGGCAGTTTACATCTCAGTAGTAAAGACGGTTTGCTCGCGCAGTTAAAACAGCGCGGCTACAACATTAAACCCTATCAAATTATTGAATAAATTTTTGCGCGCAATTTTTCAAGGAGCTTCTATGTCAGTCCCCGTATTGTTAAATAATCTCCAACGCCAACTCGGTGGCGTCACCGTATTAAAAGGAATCAGCGCGCAGGTTGTGGCGGGCCAAGTCATTGCATTGCTCGGTAAAAACGGCTCTGGCAAAACCACGTTGCTGGAAACCATTTTGGGGTTTGGTTTTCCTTCGGCGGGTGACGCTAAATTATGGGACGTGAAAGCAACGGATATTGATGGTGACATAAAGCAACGCTTGGGTTTTGTTCCTCAGCAGGATGAATTGCTCGCCGGTCTAAATGGCCGCGACCATCTGGATCTGTTCAAAGCCTTCCGCAAAACCTGGAATCAGCCCTTGGTAGATCGCTTGATTGCAGAGTGGTTAATTCCAATGGATATCAGCATTGGAAAAATGTCGGTCGGCCAGCGCCAGAAATTATCTATTTTATTGGCGATGGCACACGAACCGGAATTATTAATTCTGGATGAGCCAGTCGCCAGTCTTGATCCCATCGCTCGCCGCCAATTTCTACAGCAATTAGTTGAAATCGCGGCCGACGAAAATCGCGCGGTTATTTTCTCCACCCATATCGTTAGCGATGTAGAGCGAGTTGCGAATCAGGTCTGGATGCTGCGCGACGGTGTATTCGCGTATCAAGGCGGGTTGGACGAACTAAAAGAATCCTTCGCGCGCGTCACGCTCATCGCCAACCAACCGATTACGCAAAAAATCAATTGGCCACATCTCATCAAACAAAAAAATAACGGCAACCAAACTCAACTTACCTTCCAATGCTGGCTTCCGGAAATGGAGCAGCAATTAGCACAGGAATTTTCGGCGCAGGTTCATGTGGAATTCCTTGGCTTGGAGGATATTTTTTTGGAGTTGAATCAATGAGTGAAAGGACTTCGCTGGCCAATAAGGTAGTGATGATATTTAAGTTGCTATTCCCGCTTGTAATTCTTCGCTGGATTATAGTCGTGATGTTGGCGACTTTTCTTGTCTCATTCGCCTTAACGGAAATTTTTCAGTGGGAGCTCGCAGCTGCTTTTTCACTAATCGCCTGCATTAATCTTGGGCTTATCTGCGCGCTCACTATGCCCACACAGATGGTGGCCTTCGCATCCAGCCGCACGGTGTCTTATCTTGGTGATTCGCGAAGTCTGCTGCTGATTTTTTTGGTTGTCTTTAGTCTGTTCTTAACTCTGACGATTTGTTGGGGGTGGGATTTCACTCGATTAAACCACGACTCGCCATTGATGCTGTTGGGTGTCTGGTTAGTTGCATCACTGATCTTGCAAGCCAGTGTATGGATTTGTAGCCGTCAGCCGGGAGCACACCTTTTTCTGCTCGTATTTAACATGATATTGGGTGATGTCGTTCGTTGGCTCGAACTCTGGCATCCATTGATCATTTCGCTCACTTTGATTGTGAGTTGGGTTTTTTTTGCTTGGTGGTGGATGAATTGGCGGCCAGCAAAATATAAGGTGAATCCATTCTTTATTGGAATGGTTGCGCAGCAAAAAATGGCATTAGAGCAGCGTAGCACTTCATGCTTTCATTCGGGGGCGGCGAAAAGTTGGGTAGGCTCCCGGCTCGCCGGTATGCCCGATGGTTGGACAGCTCGCGCTAAGCGCTTGTTACCGAGCTTGGTGATGACTCCGCTAGCGCTTTTGCCCAGCTACATCATCATGGGAGATGCTTGGCTTAAGTCCTTCGTTCATTTTTTCTTCCTAGCCTTTTCTGTAGGTTTGGCGCAAATAGTCCAGTCGAATCACGCGCTCAATTTGCGCCGAGTTTGGCTCTACAGTTCTGGTGACAGAAACGAACTATTTCTGCAGCTACAAAAATGTTTTTGGGCAAACGTTCTGCCCTTCACACTTTTGTTTATCTCGGTCCCGTTCAGTTTGGATCTATTCCTGGGCACATGGCGTGGTACAAATTCCTGGCTGTATTTTTTATTGTCAGTCTTTCTCATGCAGTTGCTTGTTTTTCATCTTTTTTGGTGGGTGTATCAGCGTACACATGCGAGTCTTGTCTGGGCCAATGTGGTGTGTGGCGGGTTGGTTTTTTGGTGGTTTTTGATGTCTGTCGCCACTGGCTTCCTAATCAAATTTCCGGTTAGCTGGCAAGACATCTCTCCTTTATGGATTGTGATTCCCCAGCTTGTTTTGCTTGCGTTGATTTACAAGCCTGCGCGAAGGGGTTTTGCTAGCGTGAATTTTGCGAGGGCAGGTTGATGAATAATTCTTCTCTGATCCATTTTCGACAATACGCTGCGCTATTTTTTAAGCTCTTACTCCCTCTAAACGTCTTGCGTTGGGTTTTCGCGGTTACCGCAGTTGTTTGGGCGGTGGCTCTGTGGTTGCGCGCCTCAGATTGGGGTTTTCTTCTGGCGATTGCAGCGGCAAT
>CAIOHY010000536.1 GCA_903858205.1 uncultured Cellvibrio sp. | reverse complement strand
TCCCGCAAAAAAACCTCAATAAATTCAAGGCTGTTTATTAATCCTGCAAGCTGTATTTTCGCTATCCAAAATGCATTGTGTGGACATTCGGTTAGGTTGTTTTATCACCAGAATTCTCGCTCAAAGTCCCAGTTGGATAACCTTGAAGCTGCCATTATCAATGAGGACTTTGATCTGGCTGAATAGCGGTGCGGCTTTCCGTTCCAGCGGGATAAACTGGTTTACCACAAAAAGTGCTATTCCTTTCGGTGCCAAAAGGTGTTTGGCGCTCATGAGGAACTTGTCGGTCAGGTCTCCATCAATGCCAAACCCTTGGTGAAAAGGGGGATTGCATAGCAGCAAATCGGCTTTGGTGCGGATGCCTTTACCTGCATCGGCAGCGATAACCTCGCCATTCAACTGATTGTGTTGCAAATTTTGCCGGGCAAGCGCGAGCGCAGCTGCGTTGTTATCCGTCAATGTCCAATGGTTGATGCTGCTGCAGATCTCGAGACTCGCGGCCGCTATGGTCAGGTATCCATAACCACAACCGAGATCGACACAGGTGTTAGGCGGGCTGGGCAGCGATGATAATTGTTCAAGTTGTTCGATAAGCAATGCGCTGCCCGCATCCACTTTATTCCAACCAAATAACCCCGGCTTGCTCAGCAGCTGTAGCCCTGAGTCGGGTGCGATAGGGCGCGGCTGCCGGTAGTCGCTATCGTCCAGCAGTTCCGCCGCATCATAGTTCCTGTATTTGCTTAGCCCGGCAGAATAAACCGGGCCATTTTTTTCGATATGTTTTCCACTACCAAGTAGCTTGGCGATTTTTTCGATGTAGGTTTTAGTCCCTTCATTCTTATAGCCCGCCAACAGTAATTGCCCGCCGGGCTTCAGGCAGCGCCAAGCTTGGTTGAGCAAGTGATGCACGACGGGTTTTTCTTTGGAAACACGATAGAAAATTTTATCGAGACTGTTATCGGCTATTTCGTTGCAATCAAAATCATTAAATTCTGTGGTGAAGCCGCGCACGTTTGCCTGTTCAGCAACGTCCCAGCGATTGGTGATCACCAATAGTTGTTCTTGATGCAGTGCGGTGGGCAATGTGTTGAGTGCATTTTCGTCGGTGCACCACAGGATGCGCGCATTTTTATCCGCGCGAGTCGCAGCTAATTCTTGAGTAATCCAATTGAGGGCTAAATCATTCATGGTGCAACGCTCTTGATTTCGTCGTCTGTTAGTGCGCGATATTCGCCTGGCGCCAACGCGGGATCCAATTGGATACTACCAATACTTTCGCGATGTAATGCCACTACAAGATTGCCTGCTGCCGCAAACATACGTTTGATTTGATGGTATTTACCTTCGTGAATTTTCAATCGCGCTTCATGGCTAGATAAAAATTCCAATTGTGCCGGGCGCGTGGGCGCTTTTTCACCATGCAGTTGCACACCGGCCGCAAACAGTGCAGCAGTTTCGTCGCTAATGGGGTTGGCAGTAGTAACACGATAAATTTTATCGCATTCGTGGCGCGGTGAAGTGATGCGGTGATTCCATTGACCATCGTCAGTTAATAAAACCAATCCGGTAGTGTCTATATCCAATCGCCCGACGATTTGTAATTCTTGCCAGCGCGGCATGCGGATCAAATTTACTACGGTCGGGTAATCACTATCGCTGTTTGCGCACACATAACCCAGTGGTTTATGCAGCATTAAATAGCGAGTCTTAAATGGTTCAACGATATTTCCATCAAGCGTAACTATTTCGTCGCCCACTAATTTTTGATCCCCTTTTTTGGCGACAACATCATTCACACTGACTCTGCCAGCTTTGATCGCTTGTTGGATAAGTGAGCGCGATGAATCACTGTTTTGGCTGAGAAATTTGTCGAGGCGCATTAGTGATCCTGAGCGGTAATCCAATTGGAGGGCAGGGTATGTTGCCAGTCAAATTGGCGAATTATTTGGGTAAATTTGGGTGCAAGCGGCGCCGTTAATGTTAGCGGTTCAGTAGTCATCGGGTGAATAAACTGCATTTCAGTCGATGCGAGCATCAGTCCGTCACACTCAAATTTTTCCTGAAAAAAACGGTTGTGCTGTCCCTTGCCGTGTTTTGCATCGCCAATAATCGGGTGGCTGATATGTTTCATGTGGCGGCGGATTTGATGCTTGCGCCCGGTCTTTGGTGTGCATTGCACTAGTGAGTAACGAGTGCAAGGATATTTGTCGATACTAAACGGAAATTCAATCTGCGCCACTGTTTTAAATTCCGTAAGCGCTACTTGTGCTGGCTTGTTGGTGCGCGCTTTTTTATCCGCGTATTTATCCAATTCTTCCACGAGCGGATGGTCGATAATGCCTTGCTCGGGAGCGAAGCCGCGCACTAAAGCTACATAGGTTTTGGTCAGTGCATGGTGAGTAAAAATATCACCCAATTGTCGTGCAACGTCTGGCGAAAGTGCAAATACTAATACGCCTGAGGTGGGTTTATCCAAACGGTGAATCGGGTACACCATTTGCCCGAGTTGATCGCGTAGCAACTGCACCGCAAAGCGCGTCTCATGGCGATCAATTTCGCTGCGATGAACCAATAAGCCGCCCGGTTTATTGATG
>CAIOHY010000535.1 GCA_903858205.1 uncultured Cellvibrio sp. | reverse complement strand
CCTGTAACTGTGTCAAGGAAACAAACACCGAGGCGCGCTTGCCCAATTTCTAACGCACGGAGCCGCTCGGCGGCATCAAATCGCCGTGAAGCAGGTTCTGCGGCAGCGGGCATGGCAAGCAATGAACTCGCAGCCATGGATGTAATTAAAAAATCGCGCCTGGTAAACATTCAATTGCTCCTTTAATTTTGAGTAACCCAGTATTTATATTTCATGTAAAAAATGGCGATCTAACGCCGCAAAAAAAAACCACTCCAAATGCCGCAAACTTTTCTGCAAGATCGCAAACCTCATCGATAACTGCATTCACCTCTACGAATTCTTAAGATTTAAGGAATTCATTAGATGCTTACATCATTTAAGCTCACCGATAGAAACACCAATAACGGTCGCAACTAAAACGGCCACTCCAACGCCAGCCAACCAAATTTCACTGTTGGGCTTTTGCGGATGCAACCCGGGAACAATGACAGATTCAGCAGGGTTTTGCAGATTATAAAAAACTGAAACACGTGAACCTTGTGGATAGCGCTTGGCAAAATCAACCGTTTCGGGATAATGCAGCGTGTAGAAAGCGACTCTTCGCCCCGCGAATTTATTTCCATTTACTTCGTACTGATACTGAACACTCACGTTTTCACTATCAACCATCTCACCATTAATTCTACGCTTGCCCCATAACTGCAATTCTGTAATTGTCCCTGATACCGAAGGCCAATCATTGCTGGATTTGGCATTGCGATGATTTATAAGCGCGTGGCGCAGCATATAAATACAAAACAACAAAAAACCCAACGCAACCAAAAAATAAGTGATGTTCATACCTTTTACCGAAGATGATTTTATTTAGAACACGCCATTATACCGTGTAGGGCGGCTTCGTGAAGTTTGTAGCCCGTATGGAGCCTAGCGAAATACGGGATATTTAGATGGTTTAATTCTGTATCAATTGATAACGCTTCATGCTCCTTAAAAAATCCCGCATTCCGTTAGACTCCATGCGGGCTACTTGCTAACTTCGTAAAACAGCCAGAAGCAATTTTTTCGTTAAAGTAGACTGCCTAGTAATGCGCAACATTTTTTATCGGATGTTATCGTTCGGTGTGATCCTTACATGCTTACAGTTAGTCGGCGGCAATGCACTCCTCTCAAAGCTCTATTTATACATATCCAAACTAGTGCCTTCTTTCTTGCAAACAGAAGCAACAGCTGCTCGCTTGGCTAAATTACGCAGGTAAGAACCCAAGTAGGGAAATGATAGAGGGGGCTTCGAAAAACCACTAGCCCAATGAGACAGCATGAATAGAAAATAGTCACAAACCGTGATGTTTGAACCAACGAGAAACTCCTTCCCCGAAAGCTCTTGATCAATTAGCGAAAACATTTCAGTAACACGCGCCTCTTGCGCCATTACTATTTTTTGAGTTTCTTCGCCAGTGGTGTGCTTTTGAGGATAAAAGTAAACCATTAACTCTGGCTGCATTGTTGAATTTAAATAGAACAACCACTGATAAAATTTAGCTCTTTCTGCAGTGCCAGCATCTGGAATTAATCCTAATTCAGGATGTTTTTCGCAAAGATACAAGCAAATAGCCGCGCTTTCAAAAACAACAGTATTTGCGTCAGAAAGCGTAGGGATTCGGCCGGAGGGGTTTAGCAAAAGATATTCTGATGATTTTTGTTCATTTGCCTTTCTATCGACAAGTACCAATTCAAAATCAAGCCCCATTTCAGTAAGGACCAAGTGAGGCGCCCAGCTCGCATTCCTTGGATAATAAAATAACTTATACACAACGCGCTCCATTCGTAGGCGTACAACGTTGCGTTCACCTGCGAATTGAAAGTTGCGCGTGCGGCAAACTTCGCGCAGCGATATTGCCTAAGCGCCGTTTTCAATTCGTCAGGTGAACCGCGTTGTTAAAAATGGTTACTGCGCAAGGCTAGTTTTTAAAACTGCTTTTTTTCCTTCCTCTTCTGTCACTTCTTTAAGTCCAGCGCCACCTACAAAAGCACCCATCTTTATGTATTGCTCAACGAAGTAGTTCTTCCCACCTTCAGTTTTTAACTCAATTGCATTATCGCTAAACTCTGATTCAGTTGATATTTTATGTACACCAGAGGGAACCACACTATAGAAAAACACTTTATTTGATGACTCGCCTAACAGCTTTCCGTCAATATAAATACTTTTCTTTAGTGCTTGCCCGACAAAACTATCGCGGTATATGTAGATGCCAGATTGATCCTTGGCTGGAACCGCAAACGTTTTTGCTGCTGCATCTTGTTCTTTTGGTGCCTTTGGTACAGAGGCACAGCCAGACATTAAAGCAACCGCTAACACTGATGTAAGTAGAGCTAACTTTTTCATAAAACTTCCTTTATTGGTTGTTGGTGGATTGACGCTTTCTAACACAGCCGTAGAAAAATCCAAAAATCACTGAATTTACCTACAGCCAAATTGATAATTTATTTATCGGCTAACTTTGCCAGCCTTCTCGTTAGTTTTCAATTAATCTCGTTCGATTAGGACTCCGCAATCAGAAAATGAGCAACGCTTGACATGCAGCTGCATCATGTGCTAGGCGTTGCTTGTGCAATAAATTTCATCCTGCGCGAGTTATCCCAGCCAGTAAATCTATTTCTCTGCGATTTTTGGTGGCGGTGCCTGTCCTTCTATTGAATCCAAATTTTTATTTAAGCATGCCCATGCGGGCGCACTTTTTGTCCAGATATTCATGGCGGGGGAAATTGACGCGGGGTCGTCTTATGTGCCGATGCGCACTGTTCGCCATTAACAACGAATGCATCGGTATTCACTACGGCATTCACAGTGCCGCTGGAGGCAATGTGTTGACAGCCTTTAACAGCAGAGTTACCGCAGCCGCTTAACATTTTCATTGATTCTGCCCTGAATCATTTTCAACGAATCTTTGGTAATTTGATCCGGGAATGTCATGTTGGCGATCGAGGTGAAGCCGTCTGCAAGATCGCACACCTCATCGATAATTTCATTCACTGCTCCTGTTGAAAGCTCGGCTTCTTGTTCACCCAAGGCAACCAATTGTTTGCGGCTAATTTCCAATGCCTCACCCATGACATCCATTTGGTGGTACCCGCCGGGACCTTCGCAGAAAGTCACATCGTAAGCGGGTGCGAGCGACCATTGGCCAGTGCGTGACATCACGTAGGAGAAATTTTTGGGGTGATCGTCGCGGTTATTGAAGGCGACATTAAAAACAATGCGTTTAAATGCGATAGCTTTTTCACGCACATCATTGGTACACATTTGTGTTGCGCGCAAAAAGTTGCGGTAATCCAACGCGCCGGGGGTTTGATAATCAGCGCCGGTAAATGCGGCGAGGCTTTGCATGGGTACGCGCAGTTCACTTTGGTGATCTGCGCTTGTATAGCGATCAAATCGTTTAGTTGCAAAAGCTGCTTGCCCATTAGCTAAATTGAAGTAGGCGGTTTGTGGGGTATTGATATTGCAGCGACGCAAGCACTCTGCATAAACAGCTTCAATTGCGCAGACTTCAGCGTGTTCGTTTTGGGCGGGAAATTTAATTAACCATGCTTCTAAATTTGGTGCGGCGGCAGTTGTAAATTCACCCGTGATTGTGTCGCGATAAAGTAATGCTTTTGGGCGAGCCCCTTGTGGCGAACCACCCAGCTGCAATAATTTTTGCAGTAACTCACCACCATCACCCTTTAGCACCTCGCTGACTTCAGCCGCTAATTGCTCAAGCGGAATATGCAATTCAGGCACAAGCAGATCAGATGCAACCGGTTCAAATGATAAAGCCCCCATCGCACTGTTATTGATATATGTCAGCCGCTCCAGCGGGCCAATTCGTGCAGGGTTTAAGCCGCGACGCTTGAACAGACGATCCATCAACAACATGCCCCAGCCATCGGGCATAGCATCGTAGACCGGGCCGGGCAATCCCATTTGGTGTTGTGGAAAATCTTTGCGTAATTTAGAGCCGCTTAGCGGCAGACGAAAAGCCGACAATTCCAAACCGCGCTTTAGTGCCTCATCGCTGAATTCAAACGCGATGAGAGGACGACCGGTTAGCGCATTGGAAGACACCAAACTCCCCCAGTGCCAATGCTCGCCCCAACCATCGTAATAGACATTGATTTTTTCAGGCATTGTCTGACTTCCTTTTAATCCGCTGCCGACTCGCGCTTTTTTCATAGCGCAAAATGTCATCCACACTGTCGAGCTTGGGCAAAAATAACGATTCCAACTCATTCATGCGACCAAGCACCATAGCCGCACGCACCAGACTTTCAAACGACACATTGCGCCCCGCCTCCAGATTGGACAGGGTATTCACGCCAATACCCGCGCGCGCCGCTAATTCGGCTTGGGTCATCTGCTGAGTAAGCCGCTCTTTGCGTAACCGCTCGCAAAGCTGCTTGACCAGCTCATCCGGTTTTTGGAAATCTAAATCCATAATATTGTGATTTATCTAGCTAAACATGACTTAAGCCACAATATAGCAGATTTAAACGCGAAATTAATAGTTCAATTTTTAGTCAAACACACAACCAACAATCGAACAATGAACGCGCTCAAAGCCCCGCAAATAACCTACAAAAGCTGATGCAACCCAGCCTGCGATTGATGCTGTTCGGCGGACGAAGCGGGTTTGTTGGTCTCTGTAAACAAGGATTTAATGGACGAGATGGCGAGGAGGAGAAAGGCGAAAGCGCAGAGTTTGTAGGTGAGTTTTACCCAGGAATGTTTGACGTGTTTAAACAGGCGAGCGACGACGGCGGCGCAAAAAAATGTCCAGAGAATGGACGACACCATAAAGCCTGCGAAAAAAATGCCGTAGTCAGAGAGCGTTGGATCGCTCACACCCACAGCACCCATCGCACTACCTAATGCCGCCCAATAGGCAACATTGTGGGGATTAGTGAGCGAAATAATCATGCCTTTGTACAAGGCTTTTTGCGTATCTACATTACCCGTTCCACCAACTGCAAATTCCTGACTGGCTGCACGCCACGAATCGCGCGCTAACCAGAGCAAATAGATCGCACCCGCAATACCTACGGGGATGCGCAAAAAATCCAACTGCAATAACAAACCCACACCAATTAATCCGAGCAATGCCCAGGTGGCGTCACCTACTAAGGAGCCGAATTGCACCATCAGCGCTGGTTTGAATCCGCCGCGCGCACCCTGGCGTACCGTCTCGGCAAATACTGCACCAGGGGCTGCATTAAAAATAAGACCGAGAACAAAAGCTGAAATAAAGAGTGTGAGCATAGTCTTTAGCCAGTCGGGATTATGAGATTAGTACACATCGCGCAAGTAACGTTTATCCATAGTCAATTTGCGAATGTAGTTGTCGGTTTCTGTTGCGTCGAGTTTACCGTATTGCTGAATAATATCGCGCAGAGCCTGATCCACATCTTTTGCCATGCGGCTGGCATCACCACACACGCAAAAATAAGCGCCCTCTTCCAGCCAATCCCAAATCGCTGCGCCTTGTTCACGCATGCGATCTTGCACATAAATTTTTTGCATTTGATCGCGCGAGAAGGCGAGACTTAATTCGGTAAGCACACCATCTTTTTGGAATTGTTGAATTTCATCCTGATAATAAAAATCTGTTGCTGCGTGTTGCTCGCCAAAAAATAACCAGTTTTTGCCTTGGTCGCCGCGTGCTTGGCGCTCCTGTAAAAAACCACGGAAAGGAGCAACGCCAGTTCCAGGGCCGACCATGATTAAAGGAGTATCGCCATTGTCCGGCACGTGAAAAAGTTTACTGGGTTGGACAAAAATTGGAACGTCTATCCCTTCTGCGCGATCAGCCAGGAAAGTGGAAGCCACACCCGTGCGGATTTTTTTGCTATCGCGTAGGCCTGTGTAACGCACGGCAGAAACGGTGAGATCAATGCGATTCGGTTGTGCTTTGCTACTGGAAGCGATGGAATACAAACGCGGCTGCAAGCGTTTTAACAGCGGGATTAATTCATCAACGCTCGCGCGGAGTGGAAATTCCTGCAGGATATCAACCAGCTGACGGCCGTAGAGCCACGCCTGTAATTCTTTTTTATGCTCTGCATCAAGCAAGGTTTTTAATTCTGTGCTGTTGGTACGCTCAGCAATAAAATTCAATGCCTCCAAACTCGGGCGACAGATTTCATAATTTTCAAGCAGCGCTTGGTGCAGAGGCTTTTCATGAGCATCCACGACTACCGGAGCATCGGCATTTACATTCAGTGCTTGCTCTAATTCAAAGACGTACTCTGGACAATTTTTTGGCCAGATGCCGAGCGCATCGCCCGCCTCATAAATAATGCCGGATTCACCCAAATCAAAACCGAAATGGCGAACATCTTTACCGGAACCCTGCGCACTCAAACGATTGTTGATAACCAAACGTGAGTTATAGGGATTGGCTTTGCCATAGGCGACAGATGAAGAAGTTGCAATCATGGGCGATGGCTGATTCGCAGCAGTGGTATTGATAAGGGGCGCCAGAGGTGCCAGTCGTTCACTGAGCTTAGCAAACCATTCCACTGCAGGCGATTCAAAGTCCGTATCGCAATCAACTCTTTCAACCAATGCCGTTGCACCCAAACCCTGCAAGCGCGCAAATAGTTTTTTGCCGTGACCGCAGAATTGGTCGTAATTGGAATCACCCAATGCCAAAAGTGCAAATTGCAAATCATTTAACGCGGGCGCAGAATCGCTCGCTAATTGACGCCAAAAATCAACACCAGTATCGGGCGCATCGCCATCACCAAAGGTGCTGGTAACAAACAGGGCACGCTTAGCCGTTGCTAATTTTTCTACGGGATAATCATTCATGGATTTCACCGTCACTGCCCAACCTTGCGCCGATAATTGCTGCGCAAATTTTTCTGCCAGTGTTTCGGCGTTACCGGTTTGCGATGCCCAGAGCACTGCCATTTCAAACGCGGAATTTTCCCTTTCAGGCTGTTGGGCGGAGTCATCGATAACATTCGCGGCCTCAACAAATACTTCAACTCGTTTGAGCGCAACTGCAGCGACTTTTAATTCTGGCTGCTGTGAAATCGCATCGATTTTATCGCTGGTAACCGCGTTGATGCAGAGGTTATCACCGTAGACATCGTTCCAGTGAATAGGTGCAAAACAGCAGCCGGGCTGTACACGATCCGTTACCACTGCCGGCAAAATCGCATAACCGCGACGGGAGCGGATTTCCACTTTGTCTTTGTTCTTGATGCCCAACTCGGCTGCATCTTGCGGATGTATCTCTACAAAAGTGCCGGGATTTAATTTATTGAGTGTGGGAATTTTTCCGGTTTTAGTGAGTGTGTGCCATTGGTGCTGTACGCGACCCGTATTTAATACCATGGGGAATTCGGCATCGGGCATCTCGGCCGGATTTACATGGGGCCGCAAATGAAAAATGGCTTTGCCGGAATCAGTCGCAAATTGAATGAATGGCTTGCTGCCATCATCGAGTAATTTTACTGGTTGGTTGATGCCGGTATTTAAATAGCGGATAGGATTGCGCGTGGAGTTTTCATCTGCACAGGGCCATTGCAATGGCGTTTCGCGCAAACGGGTGTAATTGACACCGCGCAGATCGTAACCGGTTTTGGGGTTATAACTTTTTTTGATTTCCTCAAAGACGTCAGCCGCTGAAGTAAAATTAAATCCTTCGCTAAAACCCATCTCACGCGCAACGCGCGCGATAATTTCCCAATCGGCCATAGCGTCGCCCGGTGGCGAAACGGCTTCTTGCATCAATGTGATGTTGCGTTCGGAGTTGATCATCACCCCTTCGGCTTCTGCCCACAAAGCGCCGGGTAATAAAATATCGGCATAGCGATTGGTTTCGGTATCGAGAAAAGCATCTTGTGCGATGACTAATTCCGCGCGTTGCAAACCTTCAATGACAATTTTGCGATTAGGCACAGAGGCGACCGGATTGGTGCAAATTATCCAGCAGGCTTTTACTTCACCAGCGGCCATGCGCTCAAATAAATCGACAGTGCCTTTTCCGAGTTTGGTGCTGATACTGCCCGGTTCAACGCCCCACATCTGTTCGATAAATTCGCGATCTTTTTCGACCAACAAGCTGCGCTGCCCGGGTAAACCCGGCCCCATATAACCCATCTCGCGTCCACCCATGGCATTGGGTTGGCCAGTGAGTGAAAAAGGGCCGCTGCCGAGGCGACAAATTTTTCCCGTCGCTAAATGCAAATTACAAATTGCGTTGGTATTCCAGGTGCCGTGAGTGCTTTGATTTAAGCCCATGGTCCAGCAAGTCATAAACTCGGGCGCATTACCGATCATGTCAGCAGTTTTAATCAACGACTCGATTGAAAGACCGGTAATCGCACTTACATTTTCGGGTGTGTAATCCGCTAAAAATTTCGGAAAATGTTCCCAGCCTTGGGTGTAGTGTGAAATAAATTCTGCATCGGTTTTGCCATTTTTATGCAGCAAAAATAAAATGCCATTTAAAAACGCGAGATCGGTACCGGGTTTGATGGGTAAGTACGCATCGGCTTTGTCAGCAGTTGTTGTGCGGCGTGGATCAACCACAATTAATTTTGCACCGGCTTTGACGCGATCCATCATGCGCAAATACAAAATCGGATGGCAGTCCGCCATGTTGGCGCCAATCACTAAAAATAAATCGCTGTGATCAAAATCCTGATAGGAACCGGGTGGCGCGTCTGAGCCGAGCGAGAGCTTGTAACCGGCGCCCGCACTCGCCATGCACAAGCGCGAATTGGATTCGATATTGTTGGTGCGCAAAAAACCCTTGGCGAGTTTGTTGGCGAGGTATTGGGATTCAATCGACATCTGCCCGGAGACGTAAAAACTGATGGCATCGGGGCCATGCTTATCCAGAATGTCCCGCAGACGTTTGGCCGTGGTACTGATCGCCTGCGCCATAGGTGTCATCACCGGCTCACGCTGGCGCTCGCTGCGCACAAACGCCGATTCCATCCGGCCGGAATTGGTGAGCGCTTGGGCGCTGGTTTGGCCTTTGGTACAGAGGCGGCCAGAATTGGCGGGATGGTGTTTATCACCCGTGACCTTGATGATTTTTTTGCCATCCGTTTCCAACACCATGCCGCAGCCAACGCCGCAATAGGGGCAGACCGAGCGAACCGATTTGGACTGGTTGGGGGTATGGTTTTTAGCAACAGGCTCAGACATAGACGTGCAACTCCTCAGTGGGAGGGGTTTAGCAAGCGCTATGCCACTGGTCTACCACCGGGGGAATTTCACCGTCAGCGCCGTAAATCAATCAGATTAAAACGCCTAACAGGCTGATTTATATTGGTTTTTAATTATCTAGCCAAGCAAAACCTCAGCCTCGGACAGGCGTCTTTTTAACCCGATTTTTTATTTTCCGCACCGCTAACATGCACATTTCAGTCGGTTGCACGGGTTAGAGCATTTGATTGGTGCGATAGCGCATGCCTGCGTGATCAGACAACTGCAACCACAAGGAGATTGCGCACCAAAACAAAGCAATATAGATCAACAAGAAAGCCTGCTTTCATGAGCCACTCACTCATCTTTACCCGCAGATTCAGGCATTTGGCCAGCCGAAAACGAAAAGACTCCTAACATCGACTATATTCAATGACATAGTTATAACCACAGCTCAACCGACGGCGCCTGAATGACCCTGACCCCAGAGATTGAACCACTGCTGAAAAAGCTTATTGTGCCAGCGCAAGATTTGGCGCAACTGAGCTTTTGCGGCAGTAAGGCCGCGCAGGTCAGTGTTTGGTTACAAGGCCTGCCACTCACCCAGGCACAACAGGTCAGTGCGCAACTTTATACCGCCACCCATGAAATTAGCCATTTGCGCACCGCCAGCGAGAATCGCTTGGCGATGCTTGAACTCTTGCGCACGCCGGTACACCAGACACTGAATGGCCTCGCGCTCAAGTATTTGAACCAACCGCTGATTTTGCCGGAGGCTGCACTTAAAACAGCCACTGTCGCCCAGGCAATCCAAAAACATTTCCTCAATGGTTATCTCGCGGTGGTGAAGGACCTCTGCGCCAGGCGGGATTCAAAAGACCTGCAAAACCTGCAAGCACTCAGCATTCAACGGTCAATGACCGCCTTGGGGTTGTTGCTACTTCGCTCTTATCAACTTTATTTACCCGTGGCCGGGCAGATTTGGGAAGAACTGCACGCGCTCTACCAATTGGCT
>CAIOHY010000534.1 GCA_903858205.1 uncultured Cellvibrio sp. | reverse complement strand
GCGAATAACCATCATGGCCAGAGCAATAAGCTCGTAAAGAGGCCGAATATATGGTTGCAGTCGTATTCTATTTTTAAAAGACGCGATTGTTGGCAAGCCTGGAGGAGTCCATATATGCTGGTGAGCTTGCGAACCGCAACAGGTTAAGGGGCGGGAATGTGCCCAAAGCGGAAGTTCGATTCTATTTAGATCTCAATTATCTTAGTCCCAATCCTGATAAGCAGCTCAGCCGTCTAATGGACTGTTCAATATTCTTACTGCCCAAGCATCTATTTCTAATGACTTTTGTTAATTAAAAAAATTCCGGTTTTAAACTACTCTGAGAATGCAGCAAACGTAGTTTTACCAATAGAGATTTAAAAAACCACTAACTTAAAAATTAATTAGCTGAAAGCCAAAGGGATATATGGATATTTTTCAAACGGTAAATATTTATACGCACGTGATTATCGGTAGTTTATTGCTAGTGTTAGGGATAGCTCCTTTAGCCTTTCCGAAAGGTGGTTATTGGCATAAACGGATAGGACGTCTTTACGCTAGCCTGTATATAGTCGTATTAGCTACCGCCATAATTGGTGCTATATTTTTCCGCTCACAGCCAGCATTAATGGCCATTACATTGGCGGCATCATATGGATACATGAGTGGTATCCGCGCCATCAAAATAAAATCCTCTGGCCCACAAATTATAGATAATTTAATGGCTATAGGTGTGATCATTATTGGCGCATCTATGCTCACAATAATGTCTCGGAATGGCTCAGCATCCTGGTCACCCACAATGGGATACTCTGTAATAGGGCTTACAATAACCCATTCACTTTATGATTTATCACGCAATTTTTGGGTCGCAATTTGGACAAAGAAGGTGTGGCCGATAGATCATGGGTACAAAATGATTGGTAGCTATTTCGCATTAGCTTCTGCTGCTTCGGGCAACCTGATACGAGACTTTCAACCTTGGAGCCAAATTGCCCCTAGTATCATTGGAGTTACAATTTCAGGTGTATTTATTTATCTTTATTTCAAGCATCCTGACAGCTTGATGAGCAGGAAAAAATAGGCAGTTAGGGTGCGATGCAAAAACTTTACGCACATAAATTTCCTGTTAAATAAATCAATAATCAATATAGCAAATCATATGAGTTAGCCCGTATGTTGGGCATTGCTGCCCAATCTACTTGAATGAGTTGAATTTCCGCTGATGTTTGAACTGGGAAGTTCGGCGGCTTGCTTAATCGATCGGACTGTCAATTTATATATCAACATTTTTTATTGATCAGTCACATGAGGGATTTAAATCGCAATCGGAAATAATGTCATGTTGCGGTTCGTTCCTCACCGGCAACCTACCGTAATTGCCAGCACCACCTGATGTTATTTTGCTAACAAATTCCAAAAATGTTTAGGACTGTCACTCGCCACTTAGGCGCTCCCCCACAATCTTGTGTACACTTCCGCCCTTGGCGCTATTTGTAAAGCCACGCATCCTAACCCCATGAGAAATGACTCCATGTTAAACCCCGAAAAAACACGCGCTCCGCGTGCGCTTATCGTTGCTGTGCAATTAGATGGTGTTGGCGATACTGAATTTAATTCGTCGTTGGCGGAATTGGGCGAGTTAGCAAAAACCTTGGGGTTAGAGGTGGTGGGGCAATTTACGCAAAAGCGCGCGGCGTTCGATTCGACGGCGTATATGGGGGTTGGTAAGCGCGAGGAGATTCGGCAATTCGTGCAAACGCAACAAGATGCCTCGAATGGCCGAGCGCAAGTTGATCCGCACGCGGTGAGTCAGGCGGTGGATTACATTCTTGTTGATCATGAAATCTCGCCGTCGCAAGCGCTTAACCTTGAAAATGAAGTGGGTTGTGAGGTGATGGATCGCACTGTGGTCATCCTCGAAATTTTTCATCGCAACGCCAGTTCACACGCTGCCAGAATTCAAGTTGAGATTGCGCGCCTGACTTATATGGCGCCGCGTTTGCGTGAGGCGGCGAAACGCGAAGGTCCGTCGGGGCGGCAACGTAGCGGTGTGGGTGGGCGTGGTTCGGGGCAGTCGCGCAGTGAAATTGATAGCCGTAAAGTGCGCGACCGAATTGCTGAGCTGCAAAAAGAAATTGATGCGATGGAAGCGGGGCGTGAAACCCAGCGCGCGCAACGGCAGGGGCAAACCGGATTGGCGCAGGTGGCCTTGGTTGGTTATACCAACGCGGGCAAATCCACCTTGATGCGTGCGCTGACCGGCAACGAGGTATTAGTGGCCAATAAACTCTTCGCCACGCTCGACACCAAAGTGCGCACCTTACAGCCGGACACTGTGCCCAAAGTATTGGTGAGCGACACTGTGGGTTTTATCAAAAATTTGCCGCATGGTTTGGTCGCCTCGTTTAAATCAACGCTGGACGAAGCGCTCAACGCATCGCTGTTGTTGCACGTGATCGACGCGGGCGATGCTGGGTATGAGGCACAGCTTGAAGTTACCGATAAAGTGTTGGCCGAGATTGGCGCCGATACCGTACCGCGCATTCGTGTGTTTAATAAAATTGATTATCTGCCGGATGCCGATGCGCAAGCCGAGCGTATCGCCGAGCTACAAGCCAGTTATCCCGGCTGTATTGTGTTGAGTGCGCAGCGCGATGACGATATAAAAAAGTTGCATCAAACCATCGAGGATTTTTTTCAAAAGGATCTGGTTGAAACCGAGATTTTTTTACCTTGGTCGGCGCAAGAGTTGCGCGGTGAGATATTTGCATCCTGCAATGTGCTGGAAGAGCGCGCGGATTCCACCGGAGCCTTTTTTCGTTTGCGCGCTGCGCCGGATATGGCTGCTAAATTGAGTAAACTCGCTGACGATGCTCGCGCAAATCGAGCGAGATAACTTTCGTCACCTGTCGATGCGAAAAAAATTCGTTAGCTGTTAAGGCTTAACAATCGCCAACTGAATACTACCCACTTTAAAGCCCCATTTGCGCAAGGTAGATTCGTTCAGCAGGACTTTATTGTCGACTTGCCACATCCAATCATCCACCTGCAACTGCAGTGGTGAGCCTTTGTAATTGATCTCCAGTACATAATTCAGTTGCATGGCATTGCCGCTGACTAGCGCCTTGCCAGTGCCGATCACATCGCCGGCGGTTGCCGCATAGCCATCGGCCGTGGGCGTTAAGGTCCAATTGCGATATTGAATTTCACCGTCATCAAAAATAAATTTTTCTTCCAGTGTGCCCACCCCATTTTTCCAATAGGCATTAATCGTGGCGTTGAAATAGCGCGTTACCTTGCCGCTGCGATCTTTCAATACGCCGTGGGCAGTTAGTTGGCCGTTAAAAAATTGCTGCGGATCAAGGCGCAGCGGATTGCTGGCGTAATCATCGATAGACTGTGTAGAGCATGAGGACAGCATAAGTAAAAGGCCTGATATAAGCAGCAGTTTGCAATGGGTATACATAAGGGGTGCCTTGGGTAAGGGGAATCCGCGTGGATATAAGAGAGGATACGCAAGCTTTTGTTTAGGCGATCATTATCTGTGCATGGTAAAGCTCTGTAATTGTCATTATTAAAATATGGACTGGACAATGCTCAGCCTCTAGGCTGCGCGCATTACTCTTTACAAAGAGCAACAACGAGGAACAACGAGGAACAGCAATGAAATTAATCGTTTTATGTTTGTGCGGTCTCATCGCTAGCGCACAGGTGTTTGCGGCGGGCGAGGGTGAGTGGAAATCCCTGTTTAATGGGAAGGATTTAAGCGGTTGGGAGCCTTATGTGAGCTATCAACCGGAAACCAATGCCCATAATCTGGTTTCCAAGCACAAGCCGCGCGGCCTCAATAATGATCTCAAGCAGGTCTTTTCCGTGGTTGATGGCCTATTGCGGGTGTCCGGTGAAGAGTGGGGTGGTTTAACCAGCCTTGACGAGTTTGAAAACTTCCATTTGAAATTTGAAGTCAAGTGGGGCAAGCAAAAGTGGCCTCCGCGTTTGGATGCGCCGCGCGATAACGGTATCCTCTATTTTGCGGTTGGCCCTCAAGGTGCACAGAGCGCCCATTGGATGCGCAGCCACGAATTCCAGATTCAGGAAGGTGACAGTGGTGATTACCACAGCCTCGACGGTGTGATCATTGATGTGCATGCAGGTGATACCAACCTCGGCGATTGGAAATTCTATCGCTACGATCCAATGCTGCCGCTGCGCAAGGATATAGCCGCGCGCGTACTAAAACTGGGCAACTATGAAAAGCCGAGTGGAGAGTGGGACGCCATGGAAGTGATTACCGATGGCAAAACCCTGATCCATAAAGTAAACGGCCATGAGGTATTTCGCGGCTTCAATTCACGCCACAAAGTGGATGGAAAATTTGTCCCGCTCACACGCGGCAAATTGCAAATCCAATCGGAAGGCGCTGAGACTTTCTTCCGTAATATCCAGATCAAGACTCTCGATAAACCTGCCGCGGAGTATTAATCCCTTCGCGGCAATCGAGCGCGAGGGTTGATTTAATCCCGCGCTCAATGCAGTCTGGGTTCGTAGCCATTTTGCTAATTGCATCCACAGGTGAATCATGAGCCCTTTCCACAATTTCACAGCTGAATCCCTGAACGGAACGCCCGTTAACCTGTCTGACTACACAGGCAAGTTGGTGCTGGTGGTCAATACTGCCAGCCAATGTGGTTTTACCCCGCAGTACGCCGGGCTTGAGGCACTGCATAAAGAATTTAGTGATCAGGGTTTGGTGATTCTGGGTTTCCCCTGTAACCAATTTGGCGGGCAGGAACCGGGCGATAAAGACCAAATTGCGCAGACCTGCCACATTAATTACGGTGTGAGTTTTCCCATGTTTGCCAAAGTGGATGTCAACGGCAGCAATGCGCACCCGCTCTTCAAATGGTTAACCAGTGAATTACCCGGTTGGTTGGGTAAATCGATTAAATGGAATTTCACGAAATTTTTAATCGGCCGCGATGGCAAACCCATCAAACGTTTTGCCACTATCACCAAACCGGAAAATATGGCGGATTTTATTCGCCAGCAATTACAAAATTACTAACAGTTATAACCGCCCTGTTATTTAAAAAGTGTGACGATGAACAATAAAAAAATTATCGTTGTAGCCGCGCTGGCATTCGCACTGGGTTTTTACGCCAGCGAATATCGCTATGCTCAACAAGATAAAAATGCACAGCCGATGGTTGAGGCAGGTAATGACGAGCCTGACTTTTTTGAAAAACCAGAAGCAAATCCACCGCAAGATACTAGTCCCGCTTCATCTGCATCGACAACTCAGTTTTTACCGACGAAACCTCAGTCGCCACTCGAACGCGCCAATCAATTAATTGCCAATGGCGCTTATGGCGAAGCGACGCGCCTGTTGAATCAATTACTTGAATTAGAGCCGCAAAACACCGAAGCGCTTTGGTTGTTGGCACGCGTGTATGAGCAACAAGGGCAACATAAAGAATCAGTCGCGATTTGGTTCCGCTACATCAATACCGAAGTCGATGCACAAAAAATTGAAAATGCGCTCGCGTATCTGGCGAAATATTTAATCCGGCTTACCGAGAATCCCTCCATTTTTGGCGAGAGCTACGAATGGTTAATGGCACAGATCAATGACCTGATCAAACTCACGCCCGACAATGGCGAATTGCATTTACAGCTCGCTAAAATGCATTTAAAAACTGAAGATAAAGAACAAGCGCAATACCACGCACTCATGGCCGCCAACCAACCGGAAACCAGGGCACAGGCCGAAGGCATATTGGCAAAATTAGATGAAGGTTCACTGGCAGATGATAACGCCCCGCCTGAAATGACGGTGCCCTTGATTCGTTTTGGTGGCCAATTTTTAGTGCCGGTCACTATTGAGGGTGAACAAGTAAAATTATTACTGGATACCGGCGCATCCATCAGCGGCCTGACTTCCAGTTTTATCAATCGCCATTACTCTTTTGTAAAATCCCCGAAGCCCATCCAACTCAATACCGCCAGCGGAACGGTTGAAACTTATTTATTTGTGGTTGATACGCTCACCATCGAAAGTATCACCTTCAACAAACACATGCTCGCCCGCTTACCCATGGACAATGGCGATCACTTCGATGGCTTGCTGGGAATCGATATTCTCGGCCGTTTTGATTTTGTGATCGATCAGAATAAAGCGGTACTGCGGTTGAAGAAGCGGTGATAATTATGATGAACATAAATCAATTTCCGGAGTGGTAAAAATGTCAGGTATCAATAGCGCGGCAATAGAAGCCATAAGAGGTTTTCTTGTTGAGGGTGAAGAGAGCGGGGAATCAAGTTTGACTATTGACGATATAATCGAGATGGAATTTCCTCTGAGTAAGGATTAATAAATTGTACACCTATGATATGGAATTATTAGTTTTAGCCGGAGTTGTTGCACCGCTCTGGATGTTCTTGGGCGTAGTTATTGTTGCGCGTTTTTATCCCGGTTATAGCCACCGCCACCAAGTGATGAGTGAGTTGGGTGCACGTAACCGCGTCACTACCAAAATTCACCCATGGATCAATAATTTTCCAATTGGATTTTGGTTTGTATTGTTTGGTGTGGTGCTACTGAATATTGAATCCACTAATAACCTGTTATTTTTAACCGGTATTTTGATGATGGTGCAGGGCGTTTCACATTGGGTAACGGGCTTGTTTCCCTGTGATGAAGATTTGGGAATTGCCAAACCTTCAAAGGCGCAGGTAATACATAACCTTGCCGGTTTGGTGATGTATTTTTCTTTGTTGGTTGCCTGTTTGTTATGGGTAATTAAACAACATAACTTACACCAATGGTTCACACTGTATTCTGCAGCAAGCGCCGCAATATCAGTTATTACATTGGTGTTGATGCTGCGCGCACTTAAAACCAATATTAATCTCGGCTTATATCAGCGCATTAATTATGGTGTGTTAGCGGTTTGGGTGATGGTGTTGAGTGTGATTTTGATAATTGGGTAAGGCTGTGCTTTGTACCAACTCTTTTATGCTGATATGTATTTCAGGTCTCAATGAATAAGCAAAAAAGCCGCATTTTCATACGGCTAGTTTTCAACAGTCAGTGATTTTCTACTTGCTTTGTTTTCTACGCGCACATGCTAATCCCAACAATCCTAAACCCAATAGCATGATCGACGAGGATTCCGGTACGTCAGAGGTAATGGCATCGCGGACATACCAGGTTTCGTAGTTGTATATCCAATCAATATCATAGCCATTGGTAAGCAAGCCATCGGCAGCATCATTTAAATCGACGTGGTTGTAGTTGCTCCAGTACTCTGATGCAAAACGGTAGAGCGAATGGTCACTAAAACCAGCAACCGGGTTCAGCGTCGCACTGCCAATAATAAAATCGGTCCAGTCAGGTCGTAGGTCCCATTCTGCCGCAGTGGCATAACGCCAACCTTCAGCGGCACGGTATTCAGGCGCTTCAATATTGCCAGGGCCAAATGCTTCAGTCGCTATAGGGCCTGCGTAAACCCAATCCAAACCATTAAAATTCAGGAGAATATTTTCGTTGGGAATAACAGTTGATGCATCGATGATAACGGCACTGGCTTGAGTGCTGAGCATAACGCTTGCAGCGAGTGTCAGCGCGGTAAGTATTTTTTTCATGATCAATCTCCGTGTATGAGTGCTGTGATATTTTTTTACACAATGCCGCAGTTGATAGCATCAAGCTGCGGCTTTTTTATTTGCGTTTTTAGCCTGGCTACAGTTTGGTGATACGCAGCCAGTTAATGCTCCAGCCGCCTTGCTGTGCATAAATGCCGACGTTAAACGTGCCTGCGTTTACGGTGACGGTTTGGGTGATGGTGGTGAAATTGCCCCAATCCCCAGTGGCAGGAATGCTGGCATTACCCAACACAATTGCGCCGCCGTTTAAATCGAGCGACAGCAGTGAACCGGTTGGGCTAGCGACGCGATATTCCACCAAATAATTTCCGCTAGTGGGAAAATGGATGTTGGTAAATGCCATCCAATCGCCTGCATCAATCGCACCGACCACTTGTCCGCCGCCAACATCACTGGTACCAAACAATTCAAGGCCGGACATAAACGCATAGGTTTCTGCTTCTATAAATCGGCTGAATGCCGCAACAGAACTTGTGCTTGATGAGCTACTTGCCGGGGTGCTTGATGCACTGCTGGAGGAAGCAGTGGAGCTACTCACAACAAATTCGGTCCAGGGTGTATCCATCGCGCCGATGGTTTGTGCAATGGTCATGAAATAACGCACCGTTGCACCTGCAGGCAAACCGGTCAGGTTGTAAGTGTTGGAGTTATCCGCGTTGTGCGTCATGCGAATATTTTGTTGGCCACCGCCATTGACGGTGAAATGGATATCCGCCCAGGCCGCGTTGTTTGCAAAAAATTGCACGCTGTTTGCTGTGACAATGATGTGACCATAATTCGCGTTAGCCGCCGATGAACTCGAGGCTTGCGATTGACTGGTCGCGCTGCTCGATGCAACTGCATTGCTTGTTGCTGTTGAGCTGCTGGTCACTACAGCGCTGGTGGTTGCAACAGAGCTTGGCGCCGCAGAGCTGCTCGCTTTTGATGACGTCACACTGTTGGTCACTGAGCTGGCAAGGCTGCTGTTAGATGACGTAGTTGCCGGTGTACAGCTTGTTGATGTCGGCAAAGAATCCGGTGTTTCGCCTGTGCGCTTTACGCGGAAACTTCTTGCGGGCACATTCAGCGTCATACCATCCGAGTAGACAACATACAGAGGGCTGCATCCATAGTTGTAAGCGATATAGGTCATCAAACCATTTTTATTAAATGCCACAGCAGTCGGACTGGTCGCCGTTAATGCGCCTGTGCCCGTTGCCAAATGGCCCAATTGTTTGAGTGTGTAAACCCAGTGATAAGTGTGTGCTTTGGTTTCGCCCGCTTCGGGCACGTAATTAAATCCGTAGCCTTGCATATCATCGACAGCGGCTTGGCCATCCGTCATCGCCCAAATATTCCACCACACATCGCGCCATTGATCGTTGATCAAACCGGAAGGTTTGCCGTTGCTTGATTGGCTCATACCCAAATCGACGTATTGATCGAGGTAATCAGCGTGTTGGCCAATATGGAAAACCAACGGGCTAAGTGGCAGGCCTTGGATCCCTAAAATATGGGCATAGGCACCGCTGAACCAGGTGGAGAATACATGGCCATTGCCCCAAATAATGGAGGTGGTCATTTTTGGATAAGCTGCATCAAAGTTGTCGTAATCGCCACCTAAACCACGGAAGCGATCGAGGTTGTTCCAATACTCCCAATAAGCAGCAGTGGATGAGGCGTGTAAATAAATGCCGCGTTCAGTGAGTGCTCTGTTGTTGGTGATTTGGCCGTACAACACCATCGCGCCGTAAGCATTGGCTGCTTCTGAAGTGGATTCGTTATTGTTGCCCAGCACAAAATTCGCATGGCCTGATGCCCAAGAGAATCCGTAAGCCGGATCAAAATTGCGCAGGTAAGGGAACATGGCATCATCGCGCGGAGCGGCGTAATCGCGAATTAATAATTCCACCATCGGGCCGTAATTCGTTGCACTACACCAGCTGGCATCAACACGGCAAATTTCTGCAGCGGCGCGAACAAAATAACCGTAGTGGAAGTGGTGATCGTTTAATTGTTGTTGTGAACCAAATGATTCGTCGTAACCCAGCAAGGTGTCCCAGTTACTGTCATAGGAAAAATATTTGGTGGTGTCGAGGCTGCCATTGGTGTTGGCGCGGAACCAATCTTGCAACTCACCTTTTAACCAATTGATGAGTTGGTCTGCTTCGGTGGTCATGCCAATAGAACGAGCTATCGCAGCGAGTTCGGCAACCTTGCCGTAATTTTTACCTGCCCAATAGGTATCGGTCATCGTATTCCAACCGGCAGGGCCTTGATTTATAAATTCAGTAACAAACGTTTTGAGTTGATTTGCATCGTAATCGCCAATATTTTCTGGCAAATAAGGCAGCACACCCACGAATGGAATTGTGTAACTAAAACTGTTGGTTGCTGCAAATTTAGTGACGCCGCGCGCGCTGCGCACTTTGTAATTGCTTACCGCTTGCGTGGAATTTTTCCATGCCATTGGCAACATGCCCGCCATAGTGGTTACGGGTGCGCCATTGAATTGGTATTTGTGGGTCACGGTAACTTTGCTGTTGGTGCGGTTAACGGCGTAAGTGATATTCACTTTATCCACGCGCTGCGTGGCGTGTTGGGCAAAATCCTGAATCATCGCAGTAGACGGTGTGCCAGATACCTGTGGTAGCAGCGTGACCGTCATACGTTTGCTGGTGTTATTGATGCCGATAGTCGCGGTATTTGCGTTGCTAAATGTGGTGGCATCGTGACCGGTGATCAGGAAATTGTTGTAGTTGCCCGCGACGCTGGTCCACACACCCAGCGAGTTTCCTTGCTGGTAAAAAATCCCTTTTTCTCCGCCATCGGCGGCTTTGGTGCGTAACTGCAGATTGCCTTTCAGCGCGGTGAAATAGGCATAGGGCGAACCGTGTACAAAGGTCGCTTCCATCACTGGGGTACTGCCGCTGTTCCACTGCACGGTTACTGAGCCATCGCTGTAATCTTTTAAATAGGCTTCGAGGTTGGGGTAATCCGTATTGGCAATGGCGATACCATCAAACACTTCATTGAACGGATCAGGAATGGAATATTGAGTGGCGGTTGGATTGGTACGCAGTCCGCCGGGAATGCCCATAATGCGCACGCCGCGATCAGTAATGCGCGCGGTCATGGGGTCAGGCGTAATGTAGCCGGCGCCGTTAGGGTCGCCCACTTTCATCTCGCCCATAAACGAAATTGAACCCCACCAGCGATGGGTCATGGTGTGTTTGCTGGTTGCGGGAGCTACTTTTTGCGGATACAGCGGAGTAGGTGTGCCAATCGGATTGCAGCTGCTTACACCCGGCTTAACGATGCCCGCATTGTAAATCCAGTTGCCATGATCAACCGCGCATTTGTAACCGGCGGGGTTTGCGGCATTGGTGATATTGCCCGCACCGTAGGACGTGATTGTTGCTGAGCAGACAGGTGTGAGCGCGATCGCCCCCCAAACCAGTAAGGCCTTTTTGATTAGTTTCATGATATGTCCCATTTTATTGTTAGATTGCGCCGCGCGAGGCTTACATTTATTGGTATGCCTTGAGCGACGCGCCACCCTATTCCAAGGTGTGGATGAAATCGTCCCAAGTTGAAAATAAACCCAAGGTGGGAGGGTTCACTTTGTGGAATATAAAGAGTGAAACACCTTGATCTAAGCAATAAGCCTGAGAAAAATTCTGTTTATTCGTTCAAGGTGTTATGCGTGTTGCTACTTATCGGATTGGATCGATTCAGTGGATAATGCGCCGCCTGCACCAATCAAATTTCGAATTTAAAAAAGAGCTTCTATGAAGATAGTTAACCTGGTCTCTGCTCCCGAACACATCCCAACCATCGCCGCTTGGCATCACGCACAGTGGGGCTACTTAAATCCGGGCGGCACTCTGGAATCCCGCATTGAACGCATGCAACGTTACTTAAAAGGCGCGTCTGTACCTGCAATGTATATCGGCGTAGATGGTGAACATCTTCTGGGAACGGCGGCATTGGTCGAGAGTGATATGGATAGCCATCCTGAATTATCGCCCTGGCTTGCGAGTGTTTATGTAAATCCCGATTACCGCAAACGTGGTGTGGGGAGCGCACTGGTAAAGCACCTTGTCAACCAAGCCAAAATGCATGGCGTCAGCCGGCTCTATTTATTCACGCCAGATCAAGCGAGGTTCTATCAGGGTTTAGGCTGGGAGTTTATTGCGCAAGAATGTTATCGCGGTACTGAGGTTACTTTAATGAAGATAGATTTGGTTTGAACCTAATGGTGTTAGATAGGGGCGCGCAATCTGCTGTGCCCATTCCTGCCGATTGCTGATTTTCTCAGCCCACAATTTCTCGCAATGCCTCGACATGACCCGCAAATGCTTTTCGCCCTCGCGATGAGAGCGAGAGCCAGGTTCTTTGCCTGCCGTCGCTGGTTTTTTTATTGATGACCACGTAATCCGCATCGACAAGCGATTTGATGTGTTTGGACAGTACTGAATCGCTCACGCCTAATTGTTCGCACAGAGTCACAAATTCCAGTGATGCAACCGGTGCGAGAAGGGCGCATATTTTTAAGCGGTTGGGTGCGTGGATCAATTCATCAAAACAAGCGTTAGCCATTAATTTTTCTCCTTTACATTCCATCGCAAACCAAAATGTAGGCTGTAAGTGAGAATCAACGTATTGAGCGTGCCAGCAATACAAGGAAAGAACAGTGAACCTGTTTGCAGGTAAATTACACGGGATAGTACCAGCAGAGTGCAGATAAGCAGTGCAGACATAATTCCTGATCTGGTGATGTTTACGTCAACCACTTTTAGTGTTATCCCTTTAATTCGCAACCGAATAATCCACGCTGCAATACAGCAGCAACACACAAAATAAGAGCCCCATTGGATACTCGTCCATAGCGTGTCGTTAATCATTACTCCCATTGCGACGGTTTTTATACCCAATGCGATCGCACAAAGCAGAATTAACCATAATGGCGGGCGCATACTATTCACGGCGATGTTACTCGCTGCGGCTAATGACGCCAGTGCTGCCCTAGCAGCGTCAGTGGTGATGGGGTGTTCGGCCTTATTCATCATTCAGCTTCCTTTAGTTTCCGTGGTGGAAACTAATATAGCTTTGACTTTCCATTGTGGCAAGTTAATTCTTTCCATTATGGAAAGTGGCGATTATCTCGTCCTCCCGGCTTTTTAGGCTGCTTGAAAAGTCTCCTACAAAATCCGCCGCGTGGAGTGCGGAATCTATCCGTATAATTTAATAACTTTGGTGTGCCCGCGCTATCAATACAGACCCTTCAACCCGCTTTGATTTTTTATGTGGCGCGGGAACAGCGTGCAAGAATGTAATGATAAATGTGTTAACAAAAATTAAAGGCCGCACTATGCGGCCTTTAATTTTATTTGCTGACTAATTCAAACGATTTATACGGTTTTGAGGGCCTGGTGCAATTTTCACGCCTGGGCGACTCGCATCTCCATCATTGTTTGGATTATTGAAAAATGCTTCGAGGGCGTCAACATCTTGCGCACCACCGAGGCGTTTGCTTCCTTTAGCGAGCACGTAAAACTTATCGCCCCCGTCAGCGAGGAAATTATTCACGGTTATGCGGTAGTTGAGCAGGGGATTGATTACCGCCCCATTTAGTTTGATGGAATCCCGAGCTACTTTGTCACACCCTGGACCATTGGCAGACCAGCTATAAGTGAATCCGGAGGATATTTGCAAAATACGATTGAATGACTGGCCGGTCGTATCAGATGCAGGATAATTCCACTCCGCAGGCGCGTTACTGGCGTGGCATCCGGTAAATTGCTGTTCTAACAAAATATGAATCTGCTCACCCGTTATGGTGAGTGTCGTTAAACTGTTGCCAAAGGGTTGCACAGTAAACAGTTCACCGTAAGTGACTTTTCCATCGCCTTCTGCTGCTGCGCTCGATGGGTACAACAAGCCAGGGGAACGAATGCCACCGGGGTTCATAAAGGCAACAACGGCGTTGCCCAGATCGGCAGCTGCAGTTGCTTGCAGTTGTGCATCGGCAATCACATCGCCCAATGCCGTTTCACCTGCCGCGTTGGCGGGAGCGTCGGGCATTGCAGCTGTAATTTCACCTATCACCCGATTCGCTATAGGTCTTGCCAATCTGCGGTACTTACTCACAATGGTAGCTATTTCAGTATCAGCAACTATACCGGTTGCAGAGCGATCAACGAGTTTGTTCTGTGCCGTTACCGAGGTAATATCACCGCTCTTTGGATTCACTGCGACATCGATATCCGTCAGTACGCGGCCAATAGAATTAGCACTGGTCACAGAAATGAAGCGACCTGTTTTATTCGCTAGCAAGCAATTGTATGCCTGATGTGTGTGGCCCGAGATTACCAAATCGACTTCATCATCCAGTCGATTAACAATGGATGCGATAGGTGTGCCCGACAAATTACCCACGCAGGAATTAATGGTATCAGCAGCTTGGGTTACAGGTTGTGTACCACCTTGATGGATGAGCACTACGACTGCTCTTACGCCACGTGCGCGCAATTTAGGAATTAATCCATTTACTGTTGCAGCTTCGTCGGTAAACTCCAAGCCGGCAACACCACTCGGGGAAACAATTGTTGGAGTCTCTTTTAGGGTCATCCCAATAAAAGCGACTCTGACTTTTCCAAAGGTTTTAATTGCGTAAGGTGCAAACAAGGTTTTTTTACTTGCAGTGTCCTGCACGTTTGCTGCCAAGAATGCAAACTTCGCACCTTCAAACGGAACGGGTGTGCCTACCGCTGCACCTTGGCAACTATAATCATCGGAAGGATGGCAACCGCCATTCTGCATACGTAATAGCTCGTCACGCCCTTCATCAAATTCATGATTTCCTACGGCGTTAAATTCCAATCCAAGGCGATTCATAACTTCGATGGTCGGCTCATCGTGAAATAGAGCTGAAATTAACGGCGTTGCACCAATTAAATCCCCTGCGGATACCACCACATTATTCGGATTTTTCGCTTTTAGTGAATCCACATAGGCCGCCATCCATTCTGCACCGCCAACAGGAATGGTTGGCGCCGCTGTGGCTGCATTTGCACGCAAATTACCCGGTGCCTCCAGCTGTCCATGAAAATCATTAAACGCGATAATTTTTATCTGAGTATCCGCAGGCAATACTGCGCAGGAGCAAATTGATAGGCAGATTGGACCAATTAAGTAGTTAATCAATTTCATAAGGTTTTCACGTACGGTCTTCTCCGTTATTGAACATGAGTAAAACACGCAGCTGGCGTGAACCCGATTTAATCATGAGTGATAGATATGAAATTAGCTTGATGAATTCATGACAGTTTTAATGCAAAAGGTACAAGGCGATAAAAAAAGCGCAGGGTCTCGGTGTTACTTCAGCCCCGCGCCAAACACTTAATCGCCACGGCCGCTGCCGATGTTCTATTTTCCACGCCCAATTTTTTAAAAATCTGTTCCAAATGTTTATTTACCGTGCGTGGGCTCATCTCCAAAATCTGGCCGATTTCGCGGTTGGTTTTGCCATTGGCGATCCATAGCAAGACGTCGGCTTCGCGGCCGGTGACTGAAAATTGTTGTTTGAGGGATTGGGTATCGTCAGCGGGTTTGTGGGGGTTGGTCAGGCGTAGTAAATATTCTTTGCCGTCGATTAAATTCAACATTTCCACGCTGAGTTCTTGTGTGACTTGTTGTAGCGGCAGTTGGCGCCCGGTTTCGGGTTTGTGGCTGATCCACTCGCGCAATTGCTGGCTAATGGTGTGGGTCAGGGCGATGGAATCGGCAGTGGCGCCAGCGCCATCCAGCAATTGATACACCTGTGGTGTGGCCCACACCAATTGTCCTTGCAAATCGATCGTCAATAAATATTGGCCTGCCGTATCCAGAGCTGCGCGTGCGCTTTGGGTGATGCGCGCGTTGGCGAGGTGCACGCGCATACGTGCAATTAATTCGTCCGGGTTAATCGGTTTGGTTACATAATCCACTCCGCCTGCATTTAAACCCATTACCACATGTTCTGTGTCGCTCAAACCGGTCATAAAAATTATGGGTACATCGGCGAGCTGGGGGTTGAGTTTTAGTTGGCGGCAGGTTTCAAAGCCATCCATATTCGGCATTATGGCGTCGAGCAAAATAATATCGGGACGAATATTTTTAGTGATGGTAAGTGCCTGCGCGCCTTCCAGTGCGACTAACACGGTGAAGTGCGATTCTTCCAATACATCGTTAAGCATATGAATACTGTCGATAGCATCATCTACCACCAATACGACTTGCGACTGGGTCTTAGTGTTCATTGCAATTTACTCTGTTTTAACGAATTTATGGTTTATAACAATACTTACTGGTCTTAAACGGTGTCTGAATTTGTAGTTGCATCAACAAGCGCTAATATTTTTTCAAATTGAAAATTTGCGGTGAATTTTTTTAGCTCTTGAATAAACACTGGATGGGCAGCGCCAGCGATTTCAAGTTCTTGTATTTTGTCTTGCAAGCCTTTTTTATGGCCGATAGAGGCGAGGTGCGCTATATCGTCCAGATGCTTGTCAGCAGGTAATTCCAGGGTTCCTATCAGCTGCGGTCTGGGCGGGGCGATTTCCTGTTTCTCATAACACCACACCAGGTTGAGCAAGCGACCAATATGATCCAGCAATAAATTAATCCGCACGGGCTTAATCACGTAGGCATCGTGCAGCGGGGTAATTTCCGTAGTGTCGTGCGCGGGTAAATCTTTTCCTTCACTCGCATCGGCAGAGACCATAATGATTGGTGCGTGATAACCCGCTTCGCGTAACTGTTTTGCCAGTTGCCAACCATTAACTTCGGGCATGGAGACATCCAGCATAATCAAATCCGTGCTGCGGTTGTTGTCGATCTCTTGCATGAGCCGATCCAGCGCGAGCAGCGGATTATCCAATTCGATAATTTCAAAACCGAGCGGTGCCAACATGGCGCGCATTAATTGACGGTGCGATGCTTCATCGTCAACGAGCATGAGAGTACGCACTGGCCCTTTGTAGCCATAAATCGTTTGTACCGGCGCGGTGATAAATTCGGGATGGGGCTTGCTGATGCTGGCGAGCATCAAGCTCGCTTTAAAAGTACTGCCTACGCCGGGCGTGCTGGTGACGGCGATATCGCCACCCATAATTTCACTCAGCAAGCGGGTAATGGTTAAGCCCAAGCCGGTGCCCGTCGCTGTAGACCCTGCACGGCGCACGCGTTCAAAGGGGCGGAAAATGCGTTCGATGTTTTCCGGTGCTATACCTTCGCCGGTATCAGTAATCGTAAATTCTGCGACTTGACTGCGATAGCGCAATTTAAAAATCACGCTGCCTTTCTCGGTATATTTAATCGCATTGGATAATAAATTTATTAAAATCTGGCGCAGGCGTTTTTCGTCGGTGCGCACAAATTCCGGCAGCCAGTCTTTGCATTCGTAAATAAAAATCAAACCTTTGGCTTCGGCTTGTAAACGGAACATATGGACTAGTTGCTCCATCAACACTGCTATGCGTACTTGATCTTGATGCAAATCCAAACGGCCGGCTTCAATTTTGGAAATATCCAACAGGCCTTCAATTAAATCAGCAAGGTGTTCGCCACTGCGGCGGATAACACCCAGTGCGTCTTTGCGATGGGTGGGCATGCTCGGATCTTTTTCCAGCAATTGCGCATAGCCGAGCACGGCGTTAAGCGGCGAGCGCAATTCGTGGCTGATACCGGTGAGGTAGCGGCTCTTGGCCTGGTTGGCTGCTTCCGCTTCCTCCTTGGCCATTTGCAGTGCGCGGTCGGTGCGTTCATGCGCTTCTATTTCTTCCATTAACAAACGCGTCTGCCGTTGGGATTCTTCCTGCGCTACCACGCGGCTTTCGTGCGCCAACACAAACAACCAACTGACAACGCCGGTAATAATAACCAAGAGAAAAAAGACTTTCCATAATGTCGCTTCGAGTAAAGCCGCTGTTTCCGGTGCGTGTATCGGCGTTTGAAAATAAATGAGCGAGAGCAGAATCGCGGAGAGACCATTAATAAACGAAACGAGAACAATAAAATGCCCCACGCGGGAATTGATATTGGTGGTGATGAATTTCGGTAGAAAGATTTTAAAAAAATTGCTGAGTTGAGTGGAGTAGTTAGCGCCGGGTTTGCAGTAATCCTGACAGCGCGCATCCAGTGAACAACAGAGCGAACAAATATGCCCTGCGTAAGCGGGGCAGTGGGTCATATCCTCAGTTTCAAATTTGTGTTCGCAAATGCAGCAGGAAATGGTGGCGTGTGCGCCGTCAATATGTTCTGCATCATCCATCACATTTACAACAGGGCGAGCGAGGTAATAGCGGCCGCGCGTTGCGAATGCAATTAAGGGCGCGCAGATAAGTGCCAAGCCCAGTGCAATAAAATGCGAGAGCGCTTGCGCAATATCGCCCAAAATTCCGGTGTGGCACACAATGCCCGCGATGGAGGCAATTAGCATCGAGCCAACGCCAACGGGATTGATGTCGTACAGGTGCGCCCGTTTGAATTCGATGTGTTTTGGGCTGAGCCCAAGGGGCTTATTAATGACCAAATCGGCGACCAGTGAGCCCAGCCAAGCCACCGCCACTATGCCGTAAAAACCCAAGGTTTGTTCCAGTGCGCGATAGACGCCCAACTCCATGAGTAGTAATGCGATGGCCACATTAAATACCAGCCAAACCACGCGCCCCGGATGACTGTGTGTTAAACGCGAGAAAAAATTCGACCAAGCAATTGAACCAGCGTAGGCATTGGTCACGTTAATTTTGATCTGACTCAAAATCACAAAAATTCCCGCAACTGATAGCGCCACTTCCGGTGAGCTGGCGATATAGCTGAAGGCCACCATGTACATACGTGTTGGGTCGGCCGCTTCGTTAATTCCAATACCGTGGTTTAAGGCGAGCACCGCCAGAAAAGAACCAGCGAGAATTTTGATCGCGCCAATCACAATCCAACCCGGACCACCGGCTATGAGTGCGGCCCACCAACGCAAACGTTTTTGCGGTTTGGGTGCTGGCAAAAAACGTAAAAAGTCTACCTGCTCACCGATTTGTGCAATCAGTGAAAAGATAACCGCAGAGGCTGCACCAAATAATAAAATGTTGATGCCTTCGTCCGGTGCTTCGTCCGCTTGCATCCCACCGGAAAATTCCGTCCAACTTGTTACCGCGCTGGCATCGGCGTAGATGATAAAAACAAAGGGCAACAACTGCAGAATAATCCACAGGGGTTGGCTCCATAATTGAAAGCGGCTAATAAACGTTATGCCGTGGGTGACCAGCGGAATTATCGCCAGCGAACTAATTAAATAGCCCCAGGCGAGAGGAATGCCAAATAATAAATCCAGTGCCATCGCCATGATGGCCGCTTCGAGCGCGAAAAATATAAAGGTGAAAGAAGCGTAGATTAATGAAGTGATAGTCGAGCCGATATAACCAAAACCGGCGCCGCGCGTGAGGAGGTCGATATCCACACCGTATTTGGCAGCGTAGTAGCTGATCGGAATTGCAGTGAGAAAAATAATCAGGCTCACCGCCATAACTGCCGCGACTGCATTGTTAAAACCGTAGTGCAGGGTAATGGCACCACCAATGGCTTCCAATGCAAGAAATGAAATAGCACCCAGCGCTGTGGTTGCCACGCGTGCAGCAGACCAGCGCCGTGCGCTTTTGGCGGTGAAGCGCAGCGCATAATCTTCCAGTGTTTGGTTGGCGACCCACTGGTTGTAATTGCGCCGCACGCGGAATATATGCTGCTTGGCAGTCATGGTTTACCCGTTAAACAGTCTGTTCGTCCGGGAACGTCTCGTTAGTAAGTTAGTAGCAAGGTGTGAATGATTTGATTAGCGCTTTATATTGTGCGCTTTATTTGTGTGCATCTATGCACTTGTTGTTTCTTTCTTGGTGCGTTTTTTGTTGTTGCGAAATAAATCAACGCCGCTATCACTGGCGTTTAAACATCACGATTAATCCCTACTCAATTGCTGTACCAACTTTGTGATTTATCCATGCGTCAAATGACGTAGTGGTCTGTGTCATTTATCGAATGGTTTCCAATGCTGCTCGCGCCTAGATTGTGAAGCGTAGAGACAGCTTCCGCTTCAAAGCTCCCTCTCAGTGATTAAACGTCGCAGTAAGGACAAAAACTCAGTGGTAACAATCTGCAAATCCCTATTACAGCTTGTGCGCAACCTAAACAATTTTTAATTACCTGAGGAATGACCATGAACAAGACCCTGCTATCTCCCCTTCAAACCTTGCCTCATAAAAAGGGGGGGGGAATGAAAACCTGGAAAAAATGTTTGCTCACACTGGCGGCGTCGCTGGTGTTTGGTACTGCTCAGGCTGCCGATGTAAACACGACTGGCCTCGCAGTAACAGACACCGCCGTGAAGGTGGGCATTCTGCACTCGGTGACCGGCACTATGTCGATCAGTGAAACCGGTTCGGTGCAAGCAGAAAAATTGGCGATTGAACAAATCAACGCTATGGGCGGTGTACTTGGCCGCAAGATTGAATACATTCAAGAAGATGGTGCGAGTGACTGGCCAACCTTTGCGGAGAAATCCAAAAAATTATTGGTGAACGATAAAGTCGCTGCAGTGTTTGGTTGCTGGACATCGGCATCACGTAAAGCCGTATTGCCGATTTTTGAACAGTACAACGGTATGTTGTATTACCCCACCTTCTACGAAGGTTTGGAACAATCGCCGAACGTGATTTACACCGGCCAGGAAGCAACGCAACAAATTATTGCGGGTATTGATTGGGTAACCAAAACCAAAGGCGCCAAATCATTCTACTTGCTCGGTTCCGATTATATTTGGCCGCGTACTTCTAACAAAATCGCGCGCAAGCACATTGAAAAATTGGGCTTGAGTGTGGTGGGTGAGGAATATTATCCACTCGGTCATACGCAATTTAACTCGGTGATCAACAAGATCAAATTGAAAAAGCCGGACGTGATTTATGCGATTGTGGTAGGTGGTTCTAACGTGGCCTTCTACAAACAATTAAAAGCCGCCGGTATTGATATGACCAAAGAGAAACCACTGGTGTTGACCATCTCTGTAACCGAAGACGAAATTCTGGGTATTGGTGGTGAGAACATGGTGGGTGCTTATGCGGCGATGAAATATTTCCAAAGTTTGCCGAACGACAACAACAAAAAATTTGTTGAAGCATTCAAAGCAAAATATGGAAAAGACGCTGTGATTGGTGACGTAACCCAAGCCGCTTATCTTGGCCCTTGGTTGTGGAAAGCCGCAGTTGAGAAAGCGGGCTCGTTTGATATCGATAAAGTTCGCGCTGCATCACCCGGTATCGAACTCACCACTGCGCCTGAAGGCTACGTGAAGATTCACCCCAATCATCACCTCTGGTCTAAAACCCGTATCGGTCATGCACGCACTGATGGTCAATACGATGTGGTCTTCGAAACCAAAGAGTTGATCGAGCCGGATCCATTCCCGAAAGGTTATCAATAATAACGTCGCAACCAGCCGCAAGGCTGGTTGCGATATGTGTTGAGAAGCTCTGTTTTTAAATCGAGATGAGGTGCAGCTATGTTCGCTGAATACAGTAGCTCGGAATTATTATCGATCTTTGCGATGCAAGGTGTAGCGGGATTGATTTTGTTTTCGGTGTTTGTGCTTATGGCCTTGGGGTTGGCGATTATTTTTGGCCAGATGGGCGTTATCAATATGGCGCACGGCGAATTTATGATTCTCGGTGCTTACGTTACTTATTTAACCTCGCATGTTTTTTCTACCTACCTACCCGAATTTTTCAGCCTCTATTTTATTCTCGCGATGATACTCGCATTTATTGCTGCGGGTGCGTTGGGCGCCTTAGTCGAATGGGCGATGATTCGACATTTATATCACCGGCCGCTGGATACGCTGCTTGCGACCTGGGGCTTGAGTTTAATTTTGCAACAGACCTATCGCTCTGTGTTTGGTCCGCGCGAAGTGGGCGTCACTTTGCCTGATTGGTTGATGGGTTCCTATCAGCTCACTGACTCGATTGAGTTGCCGATCAACGGTTTATTCGTGATGTGTCTTGCGCTCGGTATTTCTCTCGCCGTTGCATTGCTTATGTATCGCTCACGCTGGGGCACACAAGTGCGCGCGGTGGTACAGAATCGCCCCATGGCGGGCGCGGTGGGTATTAACACTGGCAAGGTGGATCGCGTTACTTTTGCGTTGGGTTGTGGAATTGCCGGTGTTGCGGGCAGCGCATTTACGATGATCGGTTCTACCGGCCCGACCTCTGGCCAACTGTATATTGTGGATACTTTCCTGGTAGTGGTATTTGGCGGAGCATCCAGTTTGCTCGGCACAATCGCCTCGGCCTTCAGTATTTCGCAGGCGCAATCGACAATGGAATTTTTCATGAGTGGTTCCATGTCAAAAGTATTAACGCTGCTGTTTGTTGTGTTGATCCTGATGCTGCGTCCGCAAGGTTTGTTCACCCTGAAAGTGCGTCGTTAAGAGGAGTAGCTAATCATGTCGCTGTTAGTTGAATCGAAAATAGCATCACTCTTGCCCAAAAAAGATCTCTACGGTTTTTTGGTGCTCGCATTAATTCTGGTGGTTGTGTTGCCGCTCTCGCTGGATATTTTTCGCCTCAATCTCGTCGGAAAATATTTAACCTACGCGTTTGTCGCTGTGGGTTTGGTGTTGTGCTGGGGTTATGGCGGCATCTTAAGTCTGGGGCAGGGCGTATTTTTTGGTTTGGGTGGTTACGCCATGGCGATGTTTTTGAAATTGGAAGCCTCTGACCCCGAGAGCACCAAAATTCAATCAACACCGGGTATTCCGGATTTTATGGATTGGAACCAGATTACCGAATTGCCATTTTTTTGGGAGCCCTTCTACAGTTTTGGTTTTACGTTGTTGGCGATTATTTTGTTGCCCACCATTTT
>CAIOHY010000533.1 GCA_903858205.1 uncultured Cellvibrio sp. | reverse complement strand
TGATCTCCATCGCCGACGATCACGAGTTGCTTTTGGCTAAGGACAAGGTGCCGGAGCAGGTGATGCGCATGCTGACGCCCGACCGAAGGCTGCTGACGCCGCCCCGCCCAGACCAGATGCCGCATCCAATGTTTCTGCGCTGGCATCGGTAATCGCGCCGCCAATACCTAAAAAAGTTTGGTACTGTTCTGCGGGGTTAACGTAAACCGCAACATCTGTTTCTTTAAATTGCTGTGCCGGCTTCAAGTTCAGCGTATCGGTCAGACTTAACTTGTGGTTGGTGTCTTTAGCGGTGGTGTAAACCGACAGCGTTTTGGTATTCGCGCCCGTGTCGGCGGCATAACTGCCGAACACCGGGCTCGCAAGTGCTAACGCGATTGCGAATTTGTGTAGCTGTTTTTTCATTGTTGAATTCTCCATAGTTTTTGTTTTTTGTTGGTGCTAATAAAGCGTTATCCGACTCGCACCCACTCATCGGATAACGTTTGGTGCTTTACTGTTTTTTAATCTCAAACCAATTGAGGTTCCATTCCTTTCCAATCGAACGGAAGCGCAAGGTGTGGTTGCCCGCTGTCATCGCAAAGGATTTGCCGGTTTTGGTGATGTAGGTTTGCCAGCCGCCAGTGGCTGCAAGATCGATTGTGTCTACGACTACATCATCAATCAGCACATCAAAACCAGTGCTGCCAGTTTGGCTGGCGAGGCGATAGTCGATGGTGTAGTTGCCTGCAGTAGCGGCTTTGATTTTGAACTCGATAAAATCGCCCGTTTCAAAATGGCCCACGTTAGTGCCGCCGCCGGTGTCGCTTGTGGTTTCGGTTTGAATTCCACTCATCGCAGTAAATTTTTCTGCTTCAATTTTCGCGGGTACATTTACAAACAACAGTTGAGTGTTGGCCGGTGCGCTGGTGTAACCCTCGGCGATGCTGTTTTTCGCGGCGACTGAGTAGTAGTAGGTCTCGTCTTCACTCAGGCCGGAATCGTTGAGGTTGGTGTTAGTCAGGCCCTCAGCGATTAACGTACCTTTTGTGCCCGGGCTGGTTGAACGGTAGACGTTATAGGTGATGCCATTGCCCGTAACCGCCGCCCAGGTCAGTGCAATGCTGTTACCGGTTTGGACGAGGCTCACGTTGGCGGGGCGCGCCGGGTAATCGAACACGTCATTGTGTTCGGTGGTTACCAACCATTTGGCCAGGCCGGCGTGTACGTCATAACCGACTTCGCCGTAGCTCTTAAACAGGGCTTCGATCTCGGCCACCGGCGCGGTGGTGAAATCTACTTTGCCCGTGTTATCGACTACATCTTTACCGGCGACAGGTGCATCTTCGATCAGGTAGATCTCTGCCCAGGTATTGACGCTGCCATTGCCCTTGAACACGCCGCTGAAATTGTAAGTCTGGCCGCCTTTCAGCGTGATTTGCTGGTAAAGCGCGCCGTTGATTTCACCGTTGGCGCCGTTCGGGCGGGTGATATGCATTACGGGGCCATCGCTGCCGGTGGGGGCTTTGCTCGCATCAACATTGTTGTAGTTGAAGCTGAGAGCGCCGCCGATAGTCAGTTCCGACCAGCCGCCGCTCGCGCCAAAGTTGCCATTGGCCAACAATTCTTCGCTGGTAGCCGCGTTTTTCAGGCTGATGCTATCGAAGGTTACATCCGGGTTGGCGCCAGCGTTAGCGCCGGTTTTCACGACCAGATAGTAGGTTTTATCGCCCGTGCCGCCGGCTTTGATACTGGTGGCTTTTTTAGCGCAGGCATTGGCGAAGCTGGAATCCCAGTTGTTGCAATCCCAGGTGCTGGCTTTGGTGATCAGGCCGACGCCGGTATCCAAACTGGTATTGACTTCGTTGGTCACCATGCCCCAGGTGCCTTTGCCTTGGCCGCCTCCCACTGAAACGAGTTTGTAAGCCCAGCTGGTAGATGCCCAGTTGTAAGAGGCGTAGGTGTCATAGGTGGCGCGTGCAATTTTTCCGCCCAGTTCGAGGCCCGCGGACTGCCAGGGTTGGAACTCACCCATCAGCATCGGGGTTTTGAGTGCGGTTAACTTGGTATTCCAATCGCATACACCAGCAGTGCCCGTTTGGCCGCATTTGAGCCAATCGCGATGGATGTCGTAATGGGTATCGTTAGGGCGATCGCCAAATAAGCCGGGGTAGGGGTGTAGTTCAAATGCGACATTGGTCATTTTCTTCGCGACCGGGTCACCATAAACCTCGATATTGCCGTAGTGGCTCGGCAGCATAACGATGTGTTTGCTGTCGATCTTGCGGATGGTCTCGTACAGCTCGGTCACTCGCACCGCCATGTCTTCCGCCGTTGAACCCCAGGGTTCATTGAGCGGGTCATAGGCGGCGACGGCGGGTTCATCTTTGTAACGGGTAGCGATCTGTTCCCACAACCATTTGGTGCGGTCTTGATACTCGGTGCTAGTCCAGTATTTGTTCTGGCCGGAACAGCCGGTGTGGTCGTTCGGGGTTTGGCCGCCTACAGCACCGTGTAAATCGAGGATCACATAAATCCCGCGTTTTTTTGCTTCAGCAATCGTCCAGTCCAGGTAATGCCAGGCATCGGCACGCAGGGTTCGAGGATTTTTTTCGTCCTCGATCACGCTCCACAAAATGGGAAGACGTACGATATTAAATCCGAACGCTTTCAGTTGATCCCAATCGCGCTCCTTGATCCAGTTGTCGCGGAATAACTTGATCAGACGCTCTTTTTCATCGTAACCAAAGCGCTCGGTGAGTTTGGCTTCAAGGGTGCATTGGTCATGTACGCCATTGCCGCCCTGACCCATCATCCAGAACTCTTGCACCAGCCAGTTACCAAGGTTGGTGCCCTTAAGGTGAATTTGATTCCCGCTGGCTTTAACCCATTTGGTGCCATCGGTTTTAAGCATGGTCATGCCTTCATCGGCCACGCTGCTGGCTGCGCTGGAAGACGAGGGAGCAACTGAAGCAGCGGATGAACTGGCCGGAGCAGACGAGGAGCCACCGCCACTACTGGCACCACCGCAGGCAACGAGGCCGATAATGCAGGTGCTGAGCAAACTGGTTTTCAGATTGATAAACGGGATGTTGCGATTTGGATTACTCATAGCGGATTCTCTTATTGTGTTGGTGCTTATTGTGCGGCGCCTCTTATGGACGCCTTTTGGGGTTGTCGCGAGAATCCTGAATCATGCGGCTATTGCTTGCGCCCGTTTAAATTTATTCGAACCGGTATCGCTTGGGATTTGCTTAAACTGGGAAGTTGGTTAGGCCAATTTGCGATAAAAAATCCCCTGCGCGTCCTGTTGCGTGCAACAGAATCTGAGCGTCAGAAAACGGATGGGTTTGGTTGCGGGAGAAGGGGGGTGGGGTACTGTGTTAATTCTTTATTTGTTGATACATGCGCTTGTGGTCGGAAGCTCGCCTATCTATAGTGGTTTCGCCAACACATTTCCGGAGGTTTTATGAACGCGCAACAATTAATCGCCGAAGCGAATGAGCTACCGCTGGAGGATCGCGCGCTGGTAGTAGATTCGTTGCTGCATAGTTTAAATGCATCTTCTGCCGACCTGGATCAGCAATGGCTTGTAGTTTCACAGCGTCGTTTAGATGAAGTGAAATCCGGCAAGGCGAATACTGTTTCTGCGCAAGAAGTATTTGGCAAGATCTGGAATCGCTTCGATAAATGAAAGTAGATTTTCATCCGGAAGCAGAAGCTGAACTAACGGCCGCTATCGATTACTACGAAACCTGTGAATCGGGTTTGGGATTGGCGTTTGCGTTAGAGGCCAACCTAGCGTTGGAGCGCGCCGTCAAATATCCCACTGCATGGGCGCCACTCAATACGACCTTTCGGCGCACCTTGCTGCGCCGTTTCCCGTTTGGTTTGATTTACACCTTCGATGAAAACATCTTGCTAGTTGTGGCGGTTATGAATCTTCACCGTGAGCCTGGCTATTGGCATAGTCGTACGGAGTGAGTAAGCGTGGCGAGCGGCACTACATTACTAATTGAGCGTCAATAGGTTCTGCGTGAAGAAACTATCGCCCGCCTAAAAATACTAAAACAGTTTTAACATGCTCTCGTCATAATCATTTGCATGGAGCGTCACACCAAATTTTTCCGCAAGCCGATCAAGTTCTGCTTGTTTAATCGCCAGCTCATCCAGAGTGAGTGTATTGTCATCCAACTGCCACAGCAGGCGTGAACCCGCGTAACTGTACTGCATCGCCACCAATGCATTGATATTTCCCTCACCAGCAGCGGCTTCTAGCGCTCGCATTTTCCTATGTATTTTGTTCAGCGCCTGCTTCAGCTCCCATACGTAGGTAACTTCACGCATAAACTCGTGTTGCCGAATTTTATTGATTACCCAGCCAATTGTGAGGGCGGTAACCACAACACCGAGTAAGTTCCAATGAAAATGACGGCCACTTTCATCGGGGAATAACGCAATGAGTAATTGCGAAAGCGATAAGCTACCAATCGCCAAACCCATTGCACAGGCTACGAAGACAATCTTTACATGGCGATTATAACGCGCCTTATTAACCTCAATTAGCTGCATAAAATTCTGCTGGTAGTGTAAAAAATAGGCGAGCATTGTAATGCTCATCTTAGCCGATCGGTGCATTTAAATAACGAATATTTTAATTGGGTTGATGAGTTCACTGAACATTCTTCTTGTCCACTATTCACTGTAGGAAATCATCATGCGGCCTCATAACCTTAATGGGATAGTTTTGTCATGTTGAGTCATTTTTTGTTAATGACTTGATTTTGTAATCTGCCGTCTCCAGATCATTTACTGAGGATTTATGCCATGTAAAGCGAGTGGGGTAATTGTCGCCCGCGAGTTTTTTATGGTGTCTTTAGCCCGACATTGGGCAGTTCATTGGAGTAGCTTATGCAGATTCAAATCAATAGTGATCGTAATATTCAAGCAGATGAACGTTTAGCTGAGTTTGTTCGCACTACATTGAAAAGCAAACTAAACCGCTATGCAGACCATGTGACCCGCATTGAAGTGCATCTCAGTGATGAAAATGGCAATACAAAACACGCAGGCAAAGATAAGCGCTGCATGCTCGAGGCTCGCCCAGAGGGAAAAGAGCCGGTAGCAATTACCGAATTCGCTGACACACTTGGCCAAGCCGTAAGTGGCGCTGCAGAAAAAATGCAACGCAAATTAAGCTCGGTGTTGGGTAAAATGCGCGATAAAAATACCCGCGCAGAAAGCCCTGACTTTGCTGAACCTGACGAAATAATATAATACCTATCCGTACATCGCCCTACAACGCAGCCGCACAATGCGTGCGGCGATACTGCTTTATCCCATTCCTGCGCAAAAACACTCATGTGCATGATTTGTTTTTTTGGTAAAAAAATTGCCAGCCTTGCCTTTCATCATCATCATCACCACACACGCTAACTTTCGTTATCTTAACGGGAAATAAATATCGGTAATGAGGTCGCATTCATCGACCTCGTGGATGAAATTTACGTAGTGAAAAAAACAGGGGAAATCGCGCATTTCCTCGCCGCTGTTCGGCAACCATTCGCGATAAAACGCGTAGATACTTGTGTCCAGATTGCGATGGCTACCCATGTGGCGAATCACCGCACATTTTCCGCCGGGAATTATTCCATTTTTTACCCCGTAATCATTCGCGGGAATATCGGTGTCGATGGTGCCGCAAACGTCCCAGCGAAATTTTTCTGGCTCAGTAGTTTTGGGATCACTATAGGGAATACCAAATGTTTTACTGGTTTTCATGGGTGACAAACCAGTGGCCTTTCGCCATGCAATAAATTTCCCTACAGTCTCTAACACCTTTTCCGGTGCGCCTAAATGTTCCAGCAGCGCAACTTTCGTGGTTTCAAATTGAATAACATTGACGTTCATGGGCATGGCTCCATTAGGCTTTGGCTGACATTGAAACCGCAAATGCGAGATTGTTGCGAGTTGTTTCGAATCGAGATTGCTAAGTTGTAAATGTGGGTTTCAGTCTAGCGATTTTTTGTGATCTGAAAACAAAAAAGCCGATGCATTTCTGCATCGGCAAGTAGATGTTCATTACAAAGCGGGCTTTGTCAATGAAACCTATGGAGGCGTTGTTTATGGCGAGTAATGCGCTCGCGTTACTGTTTGGTGAGTTGCCACCAGTTAATGTTCCAGCCACCTTTTCTTACGAAGAGCGTCAGGTCTTGCTGGCCTGCTTGTAAGTTCACGGTGATGGTTACTGTCTGCCAGTTTTGCCAGCCGCCGGTGTTAGGCACAGTCACTACGCCCAGATCATTGCCATTGCGGCTCAACACCAGGGTGCCACCGCTATAGGGCGATGCCACACGTACTTGCAGGGTGTAGTTGCCCGCAGTGGGGATGTTAATGGGGTAGCTCATCCAGTCGTTGTCGTCGGTGCTGCCTGCATTGAATCCGCCGCCAGCGTCGGTAGTGGTTTCCATGCGGATGCCGTTATGGTCTTTGAACATTTCTGCTTCGATGCGTTGGCCGACTTCGGGCTTCCAGTTCATCCAGTAGGCGATGTTTTCATTGCGCACCAAAGGTTGAGTAGAGAATTGGCGGAACCAGTTTTCGATTTGTGCGGGGCTGGCGTTACTCACATTCAGGTTGCTCATGCTGCCGCCATTGCTGGAGTTGGTGATCATGCCCCATGCCCAGCCGCTGGTGTCGCCATTTGAACCTTCTGATGATGTGGTTTTCCACGCCCAGTTAGTCGCTGCCCAGCCGTAGCTGTTATAGATGTCGTAGGTTTTGCGCGTCATTTGGCCGCCGTAGCTGCCCAGTAATGTCCAGGGTTGGAATTCGCCCACCAGGAACGGGGTTTGTAAACCGTAAATCTTGTTGCGCCAATCGCAGCTTTCGCCAATGCCCCCCGGATTTGATGAAGAGTGGTTACAGTGCAGCCAGTTAGCGTGCATGTTGGCTTGGCCTTCGCCATAACCGGCTTTGTCATTCCATCCCCACAGGCCGGGGTAGAAGTGCATCCAGGCGGAGACGTTGGTCAGGCCGCGGCTGTTCGGGTTGCCGTAGGCATCGATGCCGGAGTTATGGCCGGGTAAGAGGATGATGTGGTTGGCATCTTTCGCGCGCACCACGTTGAACAACTCATAAGAACGGGCGGCGAGAGTCTCAGCGTCAGTTCCCCAGGGTTCATTCAATAAGTCATAGGCGGCGACGGCACTGCGGCCGTTGTAGCGCTGGGCGATCATATCCCACAGCCACTTGGTGCGATTCCAGTAATTAGCGTTGGTCCAGAGTTCCGCCGCACCGATACAGCCGTCATGCTGCTCGGGTGTTGCCGCTTGGCCGCCTACTGCACCGTGCAAATCGAGGATGGTGTACATGCCGCGTTTTTCGGCTTCATTGATCGCCCAATCCAGATATTGCCAGGCGTCCGGGCGCAGATTGTAAGGGTTGTATTCGTCTTCGATCAGGCTGTAGAGGAAGGGGATGCGCACCACGTTCATGCCCATGGCCTTCATCATGTCAAAGTCGCGCGTGGTGATGTAGTTGTCGCGGAACACTTTCATCAGGCGCTCTTTTTCGGTGTTGCCAAAGCGTTGCGACATGACCGATTCCAGTGTGCACTGATCATTCACGCCGCCACCGTTGTGGGAGATGATCCCGCCCATCATCCAGAATTCCTGGATCAACCAGTTGCCGAGGTTGGTACCGCGCAGATCTACGCGCTGATTGGTATTCGCATTTACCCAGAGGTGGCCGCTTTGTTTGATGGCCGGCAGCGGTGCCCAGTTTTGTACGGGCACAATCCTGAACCAGTTGATGTTGAATCCACCCGTGTTCGCCTTAATCCCAAAGCGATGCACGCCCGCGTTCAGATTGACGCGCTGTTTGATGGTCGTCCAGGTTTGCCAGCCGCCCGTGCGGGGTATGGCGATGTTGCCATAAGCCGGCGTGCCGCCCGCTTCTTCAAAGCTGATACTGCCGCCGCCATTGAGGCTGGCTACACGATATTCAATATCGTAGGCGCCAGTAGTGGCGATATTGACCGGAGTGTTGGCGAAGGAGAGCCAATCGTTAGCGTCGATCCAGCCCACATTCTGGCCGCCGCCAGTATCACTGGTCGCCTCAAGCTGTACGCCATTCATATAACTGTAGGATTCCGCTTGCAGGGTGACCGGCGTATTGACCTGACTAAAGCTGGATTGACTAAATAGGGCGCCGCCAAGGCAGAGCGCCAGTACGGATTTGTTCATAGCTAGGTACCTGAAAAGTTATTGTTATCTATCGCAGAGTCCGAAAGCCTGGTTACGATGTGCTGTATTCGTTGTTGTCATGCACGGGGCAGTACGTTGGATTTCGTCGAGTGTGAGAATAGGCGCGCGGGATAAGGCCCGTCGTTCGAGAGCGAAAGTGGCACTTAAAAAAACGGAAAGCGAACGGGTTCGAATGCAGAAAATATGGTCGTACCCATTAAAACCTTTGGATCCCCGCGAGCGGGGATGACACTCCGTCACTCCCGCTCGCGGGAGTCCAGCTTTTGACTTTGAATCTGCTAGCCCATCGGAGTCATCTTCTATAGTATCCGGCGTCAAATCCGTCGCCTGGCAAGCGGCGCTAGCGATAAAAAATAAGACGTTTTGGGAGAAACTATGAATCAGGTCGTTTTTAACTTCCACGATGTCATCTTGTTGATGACCGCCATGCTCTGTTGTTGCTTCGCGATCTTACTGATCGCCACCAACCCCCCTAAAAATACCAGCAACTATTTCCTTGCCGCCTTTCTGGTGGCGCATGCGCTAATTCCCTTGCACGAACTCATCCTCTGGGGCGCGGAATTTAAAATGCGGGTACGCGAACACTTGCCGCAGGTCTATTTCGTCGGCGCCTTCGCCTATTATCTGGACGCGGTCTTGCTCTACTTCTACGTCAAGTCCCTGGTCTTCCGTGACTTCCATATCCGCCCCAAAGACTATTGGCATTTGATCCCATTAGGTGTGTTCGTCGCTTTTATGGTGCTTACCTTCTATCGCTTCCCCAGTGCGACGCGTTTGGAGTGGATCAACGCCGAGACCTTTGTTTACAGCCCCAGCTACATAGGCATGGATTTCCTGATCAAGTGCACGCGGGTTGGTTACTGCGTCGCGGGCTTCCTGCTTATTTTCAAATACAAAGACCTTCTCAAAAATACCCACTCCAATATTGAGAAGGTGGATATTCACTGGCTCAAGATTCTGGTTGTCGGATTTACCCTCGTCACCAGCATGGAAGCCTTCCTCGCCCTCGCAAAAGTGGCAGGCATTTTTACCGCTTACGATTTCCTCCACCCAGACCCCGAAGGCAACCTGATCGAGTACATCGGTCTGAGCGGTTACTACGCACTCTTCGTGTTGGTGTGCACGCTAGTATTCACCAGCATGCGTTACTTCAGTAATTTTGAAGCGGTCAAACAAAAAGACACAAAAGAGCCAGCCAAAAAATCCGCGCAAGAAAAATTGCTCAATCCCGAATACGCCGCAAAAATTGACGGCCTAATGCGCTCGCAAAAAACCTATCTGAATCCGGAGCTAACGCTGGATATGCTCGCCGATACACTCGCGATTCCCGCAAAAGATTTATCCATGATCATCAACCGCCATTTCAATCACAACTTCTATGAATTCGTAAACGGCTACCGTATCGAAGAAGCGCAAAAACGTTTGCTCGATCCCGCCAACAAAGACAAAACCATTACCGATATTTATCTGGAAGTGGGCTTTAACAGCAAATCCGTATTCAACACGTTCTTTAAAAAACTGGTAGGGAAAACACCTTCGGAATATCGCCAACAGCCAGCGGATGTGGCTGGAAATTAACATGCAGCAGTTTGTGATCTATGCACTGGGTACTGGAGGCGATATTGACCCCATGGTCGCCTTGGGTATTGAGTTAATCCGGCGCGGGCATCGAGTGAGTTTTATATCCAACGATTATTTTCAGCCACGAATTGTTGCGGCGGGGCTGGAATTTATTTCGGTCGGCACGCTGGAACAATATCACCAAGGCAATAGTGTCTCCGCCTGGGAATCCAGAAATCACGTGGATAACTTTGAGCACTATCATGCGCCCGCGTTTGAACTCGCGTTTAACTATGTGAAAAGTCTTGCCGGGCAACCGGTGCTTGTTCTTGCGCTCGGCGAAGAAAACGGCGCAGCGGTAGCGGCGGAAAAATTCGGCCTGCCGTTTGTAAAAATGTTGTTATCGCCGAATATTGTTTTTTCAGCCTACAGCCCACCGGCGCCGATGAAGTGGGCGATACCTAAACCTATTCCGCGCTTTATTGTGCGCTTTTTATTGCGCCGCAATCGCAAAACCCGCTTCAAGGTGTTTTGCAGAATGGAGCACACTCAAACCTATTTAGCGACGCGCAAACGCTTGGGGTGCCCACTGACATTTCAAACGCAATCCAATGCTGTTTTACAAATTGGGTTCTTCCCCCAATGGTTTGGTATGCCTGCGAAAGACTGGCCAGAGAATTTAAAACTGGTGGGCTTTCCATTGCAGAATCGCGCCAGTATGAATAGCCGCTCCGAATTAGACGCTTTTATTGAACAACAGGGTGCACCGCTGATTTTTACTTCCGGTACGGGCGTGAAAGATGTTGCCGAGCTATTTACCGAAGGCCGAAAAATGTGCGAGCAATTGCAAGTGCCCGGCGTATTTGTAGGCGGAGCGAGCGGAGCAAAACTCTTGCACGGTTCTTCACTTTGCCTGCATCTGGATTACATCGATTTTGAATACGCTTTAGCAAAAGCCTTGGCGATTATCCATCACGGCGGTATGGGCACCACTGCGCAAGCGATTAAAGCGGGAATTCCGCAACTGATTCGTCCCATCAAATATGACCAACCGGATAATGCAGACCGCATTTATCAATTGGGCTTGGGCACTTATGTCATGCCAGAGAAATTTAAGGCAGAGCAAGTCGCTCCGATGCTTCGCAATATGTTGCAGAAAGCTAAAAACTCTAAAGCACTGCGGCACTATGCTGCAGATGTTAGTAACAGTAGTGCGATTGTGAATGCGTGCGATTTGGTTGAGCAGGTGGGTAAAAGCTTGGAAGTGAGATCAATTAGCCTGACTGAGGAGGCTGCAGTGCACTCCTGAATAAGCGAGTGCATGCGTAGAAATACTAACCAGAGGTTAACTGCCACCAGTAAATTCAGGGTCAAGGTAGTAAGCGGCACGTTTACCTTTGTACTTGTACAGCCCTAATAAATGGAATATCCAGGTGCCTTTAAAAGCCTCGGTAATAGTAATGGGCTTATCAAATTGACACCTGAAGTCTTCGTCAGTCTCTTTTTCTGATGTTGCAACGTTGTATTGGGTAAGCAAGCTGCTTTTAATGGTGACATCGGGGTTGGCTTTTTGGTAGGTAAATGTAAGCGTGTCACCTACCGAAAAACTTGCAGGCATTTTATTTTGCGGTAGCGGCGGCTTAATTGCCGGGGTGCCTGTTACCTGATAATCCACTTTAGTGACTTGACTGGCTTTTATTGCATCAGGGAACAAAAGCGTGAATGTGTATTTTGTATTCTTTGGCTTTGTTGGCTTTGTTGGCTTTGTTGGCTTTGTTGGCTTTGTTGGCATATTGAATCCTTTTGTTAACAGTTTAAAAATTTCCGCTTGCGCGGCGTAGCTCTAAAAGGTCGGGTTCTGCTTGAATCAGCTTTAACGGGTAACCCAGTTCTAGTGCCTTGGTGAGTGCTGCTATAGCCGCCTCACGCTCACCTAGCAACTCATACGCTAAACCCGCACGAAAATGAACACTAGCACTTTTTGGCGCAAGTGCCATTACACGGACTAACAGCGGTTCGGCTTTCGTGCGATCACCCAGTCGTGCCGAGTACAATGCCATGCGTGACATCAGTGTGACATCATCCTTTCTTCGCTCTAATAGCGGTGTTAGTAAATCGCGTGCTTTACGGTAGGCGTTTTTCGCTTCAGCTTCGCGCCCGGGAATCCACAGCAATGTGTCAGCCAAATTCGCCCATGCGAGGTGGCTGTTCGGATTGCCTTTAGTTGGTGATACAGCTGCCTCAAATGAGGCGGCGGCACCCACATAATTCCCGCGTATGAACAAGGCTGTACCAAGGTTTCCGTGCAGCCATTCACTTGAGCGAATCTGTAGGCCTTGCTGCAAAATTTGCATCGCTTCGTCGCTACGGTTCTGGTACTCAAGCACCATGCTTAGGGTGGCATATGCTGAAACGGCATCGGGTTGTAGTTGAATGCTGAGTCGGAACGCCTCTTCCGCTTTTGGATAATTACTCTGTTCTACGTAGACTGTGCCTAGCTCATCAGCCAAAAAACGCTCTTGGGGGAATTGTTTTAAACCTTGTCGTGCCAGTTGGATGGCTTCGTCGTAACGCTGAGCTGATCTCAGTGTAAATACTTTGCCTCGCCAAGCAAAAATATTGGTAGGTTCAAGTATCAGTGCTTTTTCAAACGAGGTTAACGCTTTTTCGTGCTCGGCCTTGATCGTGTAGACTCGCCCCAGTGCGACATGCACAAGTGCAAGCTGGGCATTTAGTTTCAATGCCTGCTGAGCACTCGCATCCGCTTTTTGCATCCAAATAGGGTCTTCATAATCACTGCTGTATCTGTAGCTGTAAACAAGCGATAAACCTGCAACCGCAGCGGCGTTGTTGGATGCGTGTGAAAGAATCCTGTTAAAACTTTTTTCCGCCGTTTCCAAACTGCCGGGGCGATCAAAAACTTTGAGTGCTTCCATGCCCTTGTTGAATTCGCGCGCTTGCGAATAAGGTTCTTCTGTCTGGCTTGCGGTGATGCTGTCGCTGGCTTTTAGCGGCTGCAATTGCCACACCGCCACCGCTGCAAGAATCAACGCACTGAATAACCCAAACCCCGCGCTGATTTTATTTTCAGCCACATAACTTTTTATCGACTGCCAGCGCGTTTTTTTCGGTGTTGCATTAACTGCAACAAAGTGCGTTTCAAATGTGCGGTGATCCTGCGTTTTTACTGCGCTTTTAATTCCCGTATTTTTTACATTCGATTGATTCGCCGCGCTGCCATTGGGAATCAGCGCCTCAGTTTCATCGCTGACAAATTCATTTTGCAGTTGTATGTGGCTCAGCGCTTCAAACTGCGCGGCAACCCAGTGGGTATTGTCCGGGCGTTTGGTGGGGTCTTTGCTGAGCAGCTGGCCGAGCAGGTCATTAATTTCAGCGGGCAAATTTGGATTGTGTTTGCTGGGCGCAGTAGGCGGATGGGAAATAATCCGCTGCATTAATTGCAATTTATTGTTGGTGTCACCAAACGGATGCGCGCCGCACAACAATTGGTAGGCGAGTATGCCGAAGGAAAATAAATCGCTTTTAAAATCGATGGCTTCACCCATCGCCTGTTCGGGCGACATTGAGCAATAGCTGCCCGCAACGTGATCGGTGAGTGTTGCGTTATAGTCCTGCGATTTAGCGATACCTAAATCGGTAATCTTGGCGACCTTGCGCTGGTTGATCAGAATATTTTCTGCTTTTAAATCGCGATGGATAATGCCTGCGTCGTGCGCAATCGCAAGACCTTGGGCAATCTCCGTCAGCCAGCGCATGCGTTGCGCAAAAGGGGCGATATGTTCACGCAGATGCAGCTGTAAATTCTGGCCGTCCACCAATTCCATCACTAGCGCGAGTTGGTCAGGCGCTTCGATAAAATCGTAAATCTGCACAATATTCGGGTGGTTTAATTTCGCCAGCAGCAGCGCCTCGCGTTTAAATCGCTCGACGTAGTGGTGCTCGAATAATTCCGTGCGCAAACATTTGATTGCGACTTGGCGATCTAGCCGCGTATCGCGCGCGCGATACACCAAGCCCATACCGCCACGCCCGATACAATCGAGCAGCTCGTAGTGCCCGAGCTTGGTTGGCTCGGTGGGCACTGCTGCGGTGGGCGGAAGGGAGTTATTCATGGTGCGATCAGTAAGACACTACAGGTGATTTGAGCGTGAGCTTTTCGCCTTTGTACACTTTAAATTTTTCGCAACCAAAGCGAATCTTGCCGCCGCGCCTTTCCAGTAAACATTGTTGGCCTTGTGCGTCGGGCAGGCAGTCGGCCAATTGTTTGCGGGCGCGAAAAATTTGGATATTCATATGGGTTGCATCCAGACCCAATTCGGCCGCGAGCTGATCGGCATAAACCCAGCCTTGGCTTCTTTTATCCAGCCCGCGTTCGGCGTCGCGCGCGCGGTGGCGAGCGAGTTGCAGCAATAAATAGTGATGGGTGCGCACCGCGAGGTCTAGCGTTTGCTGGTGGCGCAATTCGAGCTGGGTGATTTCTTCATCCATGCTCATATTAAAAATAAATTCGTAATCATTAATGTGGCGCGAGGCTTTTGCTTCCGTCGGGCCATAAATTTGTGCGCGCACGAGCTGCCAGTGGCTGTTGCTGAATTGCACCATGTCGCCGTCGTTTAATGCTGGCTGTTCATTTTCCCCGCGCTGGCTTGATGCCTCCTGATGCCATTGTTGCGTTTGCTCGTTGTAAAACAGCGCAAGTTCGGGTTGATCGGCGTCGGGTAACAGGTGGTAGCGCGAGAGATATATCGGCTCTACATCCGGGAGCTTGCCTTCCAACGGCCAGAGCATATCGGCCGGTGCTACTAGGTTGATGACTTTAAAGCCGGGATCATTTTGATCAGCGAAGTGGATTTCGTCATTGATGCTCAGGTCGCGGGTATCGCCCTGATTGAGATTGTCACCATTTACCCAGGTGCCGTTCAGGCCAAGATTTTTGAGGCGCCAGTGGCTGCCGTTCCATTCAATCGCCGCGTGTAATTTAGACACGTAGGGTTTATCGATGTGGGTATCCACACTCGCCGCGAGTCTGCCAAAGGTGTGATGGGGTGCGAGAGGAAAATAATTCTCTGCAGCGACATCCAGCAAATAAGCCATAGGTTTTCCGCGTAAAAAGTAAGCAGTGCAGAGCGTGGCGGCGTTGATTCAGTCACTCCTTGGGTAATGCTGGCCGCGCTTCTGTGTGTGTGCCGATGAGTAAATTGTTCAACTTTTGGTCTGGCTGTAATGGCCTGTAATGGGCAATTTCTTGTAAGGGCTATAGATTGCCACAAGATGCCCAAGTTTTCCCACCTATGTCTGCATGAATCAAGAGATCGTTGCCATGATTGCCCTGTTTCAAGCTGCTATGAATCACAAGCCCTTTGCGCGTTCCATTCATAAGTTCAATCAATCCGCTACTGCAAAATGGGTGCCGGTGAATAAGAGTTTTATTACGCTCAGTAAAATTATCTTGCGTGCCGCCGTTGAGCGTCTCGGGCTTGCCCATGCAGCAATCACCTTGCGTTGTGTAACACATCAGGGCTATCACCATTTATTGCTGGTTGACGACGAGCGCGATTTACAGATGGCAGCAGCAGGCAAAGTGGAAGAGTTTTTCATTTCCACCCAGGAGGCAAACGCATCACCTTTTGAAGATTTTATCGCGGAGGCGGCAATCAGCTTGCCGCTGAATTTCACACAACCGCACGGGCAGCCTCAACGTTTGGGGTATTTGGTTGCCCAGCTGGCATCGGGCGTTGCTGCGCAGAGCCCGGAATCAAAAGCGATCAACAAAGAGCTGGCATTGGTGGTCGATGAAATCATTCGCACCATTGGCCGTTATCAAACCCGTTACCGTGCGATCCATGTCTATGGCGACCAGTATTATTGGATCGGTAACAGTAAAGCATTGCGCCAATTGGATCAGCGGATCGATCAATTGGCCAAAGGGATGCAGCCGGTATTGATCCGCGCAAACAAAGGCAGTGGCAAAGTGATTGCGGCGCGCAGTCTGCATTGTTTGTCGCGCGCGGATACCGCCCCTTTTATTGAATCTGATTGCAACGAATGGGAAGAGGGCGCGGCGGCGAGCATTTTGCAATCGCTGCACACCTACGCCAATGGTGGCACTCTGTTTTTACGCAATATCGATGCGTTTTCCGGCAGCAGTTTTCAAGCCATGCGCAATTTTTGGCTCAAGGCAGCCAGCGCGCGTTTTGATGGTTCCTACAGTCTGCGTCTAATTATGAGCCTCAGTAGTGAAAACGCGTCGCTTGCGTCATTCCAAACCCAGTGGCTGGCGCAACATGCGCAAGAGTTGCGTCTGCCTTCACTGCGCGAGCGCGCCGGCGATGTGCGTGATCTTGCACAGTTTTACATGCGCGAATTTGCACTCACGGCCGAATTCGATTTAACCGAAGAGGCCTGGCAGCTGCTGGAATCGACGAATTTATTGGCGGATGTTGAACAATTAAAAGCAGCGATTCAAAAACTCGCGCTCATCGCCAATGGTGCACTGGTATCGGTGGAGGAGTTGCGCTCGGTACTGGATTGATTCTGCTTAGGTGTTTCCCACATAAATTATTTTCCTCACTTCTCCGTCCTCACGTTAATAGCGGGTTGCCATCCTCGTCGGCGATCCATAGGTCTTTATTGCCGAATAAAAAGCTGGACTCCCGCGCGCGGGAGTGACAAAGGGTCAACAAGTGGGAGTGACGATGGCTATGTGCAGGGTTATACTGCCCCGTCTTTTAGCCTGACCCTGTCATCGTTCAGGGTGTCATCGGACTCTGGTTATGAAAATTGCAGTTGTACTTGTGTTGCTCTGTTTGAGCCTCGGCGCCTGTGGCCAAAAAGGCCCGCTCTATTTGCCCCAGCCTAACAAGCCGCAGCCGGACGCACCCGCGCCGCAATCAGAGCAGGCGCAGCCTAAGGTAAGCCAACCTCAAGGCAATCAGCCTGCAACTCCGGCCAAGTAATCCAAAACTATCCGCTCCCCGCTTTTTATTGATCGAGATTTTTTTATGCAGCATTTCACCGAACGCAATGGCGAACTCTACGTTGAAGATACCCCGCTGGCCGCTGTTGCCGAACGCTTTGGTACGCCTTGTTATGTGTACAGCCGCGCCGCGTTTACGCAGCAGTATTTATCTTACGCGCAGGCCTTGGGTTCGCATCCCGGTATGATTTGTTATGCAATCAAAGCCAACTCCAATCTCGCGATTTTAAATATGCTCGCTAAACTCGGTGCGGGTTTCGATATCGTTTCCGGTGGTGAATTGGAGCGGGTGCTGCTCGCTGGTGGTCTGCCATCGCGCATCGTGTTTTCCGGCGTGGGCAAAAGTGCGGATGAAATTGCGCGCGCACTGGATGTTGGCATTTTTTGTTTCAACGTAGAATCTGAAGCGGAATTGGAATTGCTTGCGCAAATCGCCGCGCAAAAAGGCAAGGTGGCGAATGTGTCCCTGCGGGTAAATCCCGATGTGGATGCGAACACCCATCCGTACATTTCTACCGGCTTGAAAGAAAACAAATTCGGTATCGCCATTGAACGCGCACCGGCGGTTTATGCACGCGCTGCACAACTGCCGAGTCTTGCGATCAAAGGTTTGGATTGCCACATAGGCTCGCAACTCACTCAGCTCACGCCCTTTTTGGATGCGCTTGACCGCTTGTTGTTACTGGTCGATGAATTGGCGAGCAAAGGCATTACGATTTCCCATCTGGATTTGGGTGGTGGTTTGGGCGTGACCTATCGCAATGAAACCCCGCCGCCAGTGGCCGATTACATGGCGGCGATCAAAACCAAATTGGGTGACCGTAAATTAGCGCTCATGTTTGAGCCCGGCCGCTCAATATCCGCAAACTCCGGCGTGCTGCTCACCAAAGTGATGTTCCTGAAACCCACTGAGCACAAAAATTTCGCGGTGATCGATGCGGCCATGAATGACAATATCCGCCCATCGCTGTACCAAGCGTGGCAAGACATTCGTTCGGTAAAAAGGCGTGCAGTAAAACCGCACGCGGGTGAAGTGAAAAAATGGGATCTGGTCGGCCCGATTTGCGAGACCGGCGATTTCCTCGGTAAGGATCGCGATCTGGCGCTTGAAGCGGGCGATTTACTGGCAGTAATGTCGGCGGGCGCCTATGGTTTCAGCATGAGTTCTAACTACAACACTCGTGGCCGCGCCGCTGAAGTGGTAGTGGATGGCGACCAAATGCATTTGGCGCGCGCGCGCGAAACCTTTGAAGATATGATTCGCGGCGAGCTTTTGTTACCGGAATAGGTTGCCCGAATAAGTTGCCACAATAGGCGGAAGAAAAATGCGATTACGTTTTAGCAAAATGCACGGCTTGGGTAATGACTTCGTTGTGATCGACGGCGTCAGCCAAAGCGTGCGTTTAACACCCGATAAAATCCGCGCTATCGCTGACCGCAATTTTGGCGTGGGTTGCGATCAGATTTTAGTAGTCGAAACGCCCGAGACGCCCGATGTAGATTTTCGTTACCGCATTTTTAATTGCGATGGCAGTGAAGTTGAAAATTGCGGCAATGGTGCACGCTGCTTTGCGGTGTTTGTGCGCGAGCGCAAACTCACTGGAAAAAATGTGATCAAGGTGGAAACCGCGGGCGGTTTAATCGAGTTGCGTGTGCAACAAGATGAGCAAGTCAGCGTCGATATGGGAGCGCCGCGTTTGCAACCTGCGCAGGTTCCTTTTATCGCCGATGCACAAGCCGCGACTTATCCGTTCGTCGTCGCAGGTAAAACCTACGATATCTCCGCTGTCTCTATGGGGAATCCCCATGGCGTATTAGTGGTTGACGATGTCAAAACAGCGCCAGTTGCTGAACTGGGGCCGTTGATTGAAAACCACGCGCGTTTTCCAGCGCGTGTAAATGCCGGTTTTATGCAAATTGTCTCGCGCAATGAAATTAATTTGCGCGTATTTGAACGCGGTGTGGGTGAAACGCTCGCCTGCGGCACTGGCGCTTGTGGCGCAGTAGTGGCGGGCCGCTTGCGCGGTTTGCTAGGCGAAAAAGTCAAAGTGAATTTACCTGGCGGCAGTTTGCAAATTGAATGGCCGGGCGAAGGTCAGCCAGTGATTATGACGGGGCCCGCTGTCACCGTATTTCATGGACAAATAAAAATCTAATCACCCAGAATTGATGCTATGAACGAAAAAATCCACACGCTCGCCGATCCACTGGAACCGGAACAAATCGAAGCTTACTTGCGTGAGCATCCGGATTTTTTTGAACAGCACCATGAATTGCTCGCTGAAATTACGCTACCGCACGAATCCGGTTCG
>CAIOHY010000532.1 GCA_903858205.1 uncultured Cellvibrio sp. | reverse complement strand
TTTTTCATTTAAAATAAATAGCTCTCTTGTGCCCGACTTGCCACAGCCTTGTCCTTATGCGGAAATATTTGTTTATGCTGCATATATGGAGGGTATTCATCTGCGCGGCGGTAAGGTGGCTCGGGGTGGTATTCGGTGGTCGGATCGCCGGGAAGATTTCCGCCGGGAGGTGCTTGGTCTTATTAAAGCGCAAATGGTTAAGAACGCCGTTATTGTTCCAGTAGGGAGCAAAGGCGGGTTTATTGTTAAAAAATCGTTGGTGGGATTGCCTAGGGAAGAACAGCAGGCGGAGGTCATCCGGTGTTATCAAACCCTGATTCGTGGGCTGTTGGATATCACCGATAATTTAAAAGATGAAAAAGTTGTGCCGCCGGCACAAGTAGTACGGCATGATGGGAATGACCCGTATTTAGTGGTTGCTGCTGATAAAGGCACGGCAACATTTTCGGATATTGCCAATGCTTTGGCTGCTGAATACGGCTTTTGGCTTGGTGATGCTTTTGCCAGTGGCGGTTCTGTCGGCTATGATCACAAGAAAATGGGTATTACCGCCCGTGGGGCTTGGGAAGCTGTTAAACGTCACTTTCGAGAACGCGGAAAAGACATTCAACAAATGCCATTTACCGTCGCCGGGGTGGGCGATATGTCGGGGGATGTATTTGGTAATGGAATGTTGTTGTCCCCACAGATTCGCCTGCTGGCAGCTTTTAATCATCGGCATATTTTTCTTGATCCAAACCCTGATATAGTCTCAAGTTTTTCTGAGCGTAAACGCCTGTTTAATCTTCCGTCTTCGCAGTGGACTGATTATAATTCTCAGCTAATTTCCGAAGGTGGGGGTGTTTTTGATCGCAATAGTAAAACGATTTCTCTTAGCCCTGCAGCAAAGGCCATCTTGGGTACAGAGGAAAATACCTTATCCCCCGATGCGGTGATTCGTCTCATCTTGGGTATGGACATCGAACTATTGTGGTTTGGCGGTATTGGGACTTATGTTCGTGCCAATCATGAAACCGATGTGGAGGTTGGTGATAAAACCAATGATTCTTTGCGTATCAGTGCTTCGGCATTGAGAGCAAAAGTTATTGGCGAAGGCGCGAACCTAGGCATGACCCAAAAAGCAAGAATTGAGGCAGCACAGCATGGCGTACGCCTGAACACGGACGCTATTGATAATTCTGCTGGGGTCGATTGTTCGGATCATGAGGTCAATATTAAAATTCTCATGCAGGAAGTAACTCGGCGGCGACACCTTAAGATTGAGGAACGCAACCGGCTGCTTGAAGCCATGACTGATGAGGTTGCAGGTCTCGTTACCTACGACAATTATCTACAGACGGCAGCATTATCCCTAGCAGAAGCCAAGGGCATTCAGTTGCATGGTGCCTATGCCGGGTTGATGCGGCGGTTAGAGGCTAAAGGGAAGCTGAATCGTGCGCTGGAATGCTTGCCTGATGATGTTATTCTAGCATCCCGAACCCGTCAGAATAAACCCCTGACAAGACCGGAATTGGCGGTGTTGTTGGCCTATGCTAAAATGGATATTTTCGACGAACTTATTACCTCGAAAATTCCCGATGAGCCGCGTATGGCTAATGATTTAAAAAGGTACTTTCCCTTAAAGTTGCAGGAAAATTTTGAAGTAGAGATTTTAGCGCATCCTCTGCGCCGGGAGATTATTGCAACCCACGCGGCCAACAGTATCGTCAACCGTTGTGGTATTCATTTTGCCCACGCGTTGGAGGAGACAAGTGGTGCACCTTTGTGTGATATTGTTCGTGCCTATGCTACGGCGCGGGAGGTCTTTGGTCTCAGAGCACTGTGGGGGGCAATCGAAGAATTAGACAACAAGGTAGCTGTTTCAGTGCAGCTGGAATTGCATCAGGCAGTGAATACTCTTGTTGAACATCAAGCGTTGTGGTTTTTGGGTCAAGAAAAACAACCGTTGGATGTGACTGCTTTGGTGGCTCATTATGCCCCGTCTGTTACGGCATTGAAAAAAGCATTTCGAGAGACGCCCAGTATGCAAAGTGCCGTAGCACAACAACAAGCAGAAGCATGGATAGCTGCTCATGTACCAGAAGAGTTAGCGCATCAGGTAGCACAGTTGAAACCGTTGCGTTATGCTACCGATATTATCCGTGTGGCTGAGGCCACGAAGGCTTCATTGTCGGAGGCTGCTGCTGGGTATGTCGGTTTGGCGGAAATGCTTGCATTGCCGCAACTTGAAATGGCGGCTGCGGCTATTCCATTGAATGCTCCTTGGCAGGCGCAGGCGCGTACGGCGGTTTTGGCTGATTTATATGAAATTATCCGTAATCTTAGTACTGGTTTGTTAAAGACTATTAAAAAAGATACTGTGGCCAAGGCTCTTGAGGGTTTTGAAGCCCATAATTCTGTCCGCTTGATTAAGTATCGAGAGACTTTGGCCTATGCGTTAGGTAGTGGTATTGATGTTGGATTTTTGACACTGGTGAACAGGGGATTGAGGGGGTTAGGATAGCCCGATTAAAGGAATATCCCCTCATGCGCCCTTTTTTGGACTTTTGTCGTTGCATCTCTAATGCCACTATTGTTCTTTTTTTTGGATTGCTAGGTAAAATTTTAAATGCAGCGTTAGTAGTAACGCTGGCCTGTATTTTTTTTGTTGCTGGAACTCCTTTAACGGGCACGACAGTGGATCGTTTTGTTAGTTTGGCGATGGAGTTAGTGACGGGGGAGCAAGTAAGCA
>CAIOHY010000531.1 GCA_903858205.1 uncultured Cellvibrio sp. | reverse complement strand
TGCGCAAATCGCGCCATGCGGCCTTCACTTCGATTACACCGCTAATGTCTTTACCGTTACCGGCGGGGAAATTAACGCCATCGCTCGGCCAATTGCTTTTGTTGTAATAACCGTTGTCTCGCACATAATCGTACTCCACTTTATTCATACGCACTTCATAGCGCGTGAATATGCCGGTCTGGTCTGGCAGCGGCCGCCAAATGCCTGGTCAAGTTCATCGGCAACAGAGGTGAATTGTGAGCCGCTAATTAACACTGCGCGTTTGTCGCCGGGTTTTATATTGCGACAAACTGCTGTGCCATTATTTCTCTCCCAGGCGATAGGTTTAGTGCCGTTTTGCGGGAACAAGTCAAAGGCCGGTTTATATCCGAGCCATACCGGTAGCAGGTCGGCGTTATATTTCCCGAATACACTTTTGTCGTTTGGCTTGTAAGGGACTCCGTGAGAACCTACTTTGCTGGGCCACATGAGTGCAATAAAGTTTTGCCAATTGAAGTAGTCAAAGTAGGGGCGTTTTACCACGCCCGACGCTGCAAACGGTTGTGGTGGAACTTCATTGAGATGTTGGCCACTGATTACCGGTTTAAGATCTTTGTATAAATTCTCTGCTGCAAATGCAGTGGAACCGGTTGCCGCAAATAAACATGAGGCGATAATAAATTTTTTCATTATTTCACCTCGCAAGCTGCAGCGGCTGTGCCGTTTTGTTTAAACAATGCCCATTCCTGCATGGCGATTTGCATTTGCAGAGAGGTATCCATATTCATCGCATCGGGATAATTACCGCCGGTGTAAGCTTGCGGGAATTGAATGGTTTGAAAATATTCGGCGTTGTCCTGACTGTATTGCGTACATAAACCTTCAAATCCAAACACTGGTGGTCCGTAGGCACCTTCAGCAAAAGTGTAACCAGCGGTATTGGCGAAAGCACCGCCATGACAAGAGAGGCATGAACTGAGTTTGTTATCCACCGGACCTGCAAGACGACCGTTGCAACCATAGTGCTCAAACGCGCTGATGGATTTGTTCAGCACACTTTGACGCGCAGGAATTGATTCTGCTTGTGGCACTGCAGGGAAAGTCCAGGAGTCCATACCCCATTGCAATCCCACCGGTTTTAAATTGTCCCACACGGTTTTGCCTTTGCCATCGAGATAGGCAAAGGTGCCGTAAACCCAGCGACTGGGTGAGCGCTCATCAACAACAGCGACATTCACTTGCACCAGTCGAACGGTTTGTACTTCGCGTTTGCATTGAAATTTATTATCGACTTCAAGATGGCGATCGGCTTGCCATTCCGGGCTGCCTTTTAAATAAGACACTTCTTCCGGTGTTGCAGTGGTAAATAAAAATTTAACCACCACCGTACCTTGCATAAAAGGCATGCCTTTCAAGGCTTTAATTCCGTTGATAGTGTCAATATTTGGTGTGCCTTTTTTGCTCCAGCTTTGGCCAACTGTGTAACCGCCGTAACTGTTGTACATACCTACCGCCCAGGTTTCAAAACCTTGTTCATTGCCGGGTGTTGCGCCGACCAATGAATGCACGCCCAAACGGTCTTGGCCGTAAAAATCGCTGATAACGGCGGTACGTTCATTAGTTAAGCCATGAACAAATTCGCGCCCGGTGTGCTTATCAAATGCCATCCAGGGAATATGGAACCATTCTGTCTTTCCATTCACTTGTACTTTAAGTCCTTCCTGATTATTTAAATCCGTTGTCTGGCCTTTTTTTACATAATCGAGAATAGCGTTAATGTAATTGTCGTAAACACCGCCGTCTTTCCACACGGGAATTCCCGCATCGGTAAAGTTGGTTTTGGTTGGCAAGGGTATTCCCAGCCAGGGGCATTCAGTAACACTGCACGCTTGTGGTTTTGTTTGCGGATAATCGTGACTCAATTTAAATGTTGGCCCTTGCCAGCTAGCTGGCGCAGGTACAGCCGCGTTGCGATAGGCTTCGGTTTTGGCGCTTTGTGCAAGTGCACCACTGGCTGCAATACTGCAGGCAATAGCAAAGAGTGCTCGTTTCATAACAAAATCCTGATTAAAAAATGTGGAGTGAAAAATATGAATTAGAAATAAATAAATGGAAAGCGAATGTCTTTAGTTGGTAATTATTTCCAGAAAAGTGCTGTACACCGCACTGGCATTCGCGGTCAATGCGACTTGTACCGGATAACCATTTTTTTGATCGACGATGATCATGCCGGATTTATCATTTTCTTCATCGAGTTCTTGTTCGACACGAATGGAAAATGATTGCGTAGTTACGAGTTCAGGGTTGGTAATTACGCAAGCGGCAAGCGGCAAGCGGCAAGCGGGTCCCAAAAATCGAGATAAGCGCCAATGCCATCTTTGATAGTGCTGCTTTCTAACACTTGTGTGAGAAATGTTGCGACAGGATTATTAATCGTTGCAAGCTAAGCGACAAATTCTTGGGTGATAGGCACTTGCGATGTTGCATTTAATGCAACCAGAGTGATGGGAATGCCGCTGGCAAAAATTTCCTGCGCGCCGCGAACATCCACAAAAATATTCCACTCGGCAGCTTTGTTGGTGTAGTAAGGATTGGGTTGTAGTGTGGGTTGGATATTGCCTTCAGCGCCCGGTGTTACAAATTCCGGTAACAGGTTTCCTCCCATCATCACAATGTGTTTCAGATTTTTATCCAGTGCTGCGCGTAATTCCGGATCGGTTTTGGCAGAATCAAACAGCCGCCCCCAATTAGATCCGCCACCAATACACAAAAGTGTTGTTGGTAGGTTGCTATTAATAAAGTAATCGCGCAAAAAAGCTTGCGCATCATCCAGAGTGGCGTTGGGGTTTTTTGCTGGGAAGGGAGCGTCGTAATGAACATTTGCCGCTTCTCGGGCATCACCGGGGAAGGTGTTGCTATAAATCATTGGCGCTTTTGCGCCGCGTGCTACCGGAATTTTAATGCGTCGGAATTGTCCAGCAGTGTCAACATATTGCTGACATTGCTTACTCCTGGCGTTAAATGAACATCACCGGTACCCGTAACAGTAATGCCGGTAACATCGATAGCGGGATGCTTGAGTAAGTACAGCATCGCCATGTAATCATCAAAGTCGGCATCGGTATCAATTAAAACACGGATTTTGTTTTCATTTTTTTTCATAACGAATCCTTATTTTTCGGAAATATTTTTAATGTTCTATGGCTTGATCAACTCCCTGTTGCATAGTGTTAATGACGAGCGTGAAGCAACGCCTGCGCCGAACAGCATAGTTGCTCAGTGAATGATGGGTTATTACGGGCTATTACACGCTGGTGAGCTTGTGCGAAGGTTTAAACGACCGATCGCTGAAAGTTTGCGCAGATGTTATTTGAAGCGAAAAAATAATTGGTTTTTTATAAGACTAGGCGCGGTTTTTTAAGAATGATATGTAAATAAACGCTACTTAACTTGCCCAATCTTCAACTAACAATCCGTTCACCCGATTAAATTCGCGCAGATTATTCGTTACTAATATGCAGTTCCGTGCGATGGCATGACCGGCGATGGCGGTGTCGTTTGGGCCAATTGGAATTCCGGCATTTGCCAACTGTAATTTCACGTTTACTGTTGCATCTACCGCATCTTTATCCCAAGGGAGAATTGCATCAAGGCGTTTGATAAATTCATCCACTAACAGACTGTGTTTAGGGGACGCTTTTTTCCCAATCGCACCAAACCTCATTTCGGAGTAGGTGATAGCGGAGATGACGATACGGTGTTGTTCGGTGACGGCATTCGCAAGCCGTTGCAAAACGGCAACAGGCTGCTCGCGCATGAGAAAGGAGCAAATGCAGGTGTCTAACATGTAGGTCGATTTCACAGTGTGAATCGTCCTTCATCAGCAATTACGTCGGTGCGATCCGTTAGAAAATCGTCGTCGGCTCTGGGAAGCTCGGTGAGGGATGTCCAGCTGGGGCGAGTTGGGCGAAGAATTAAGGTATCGCCCTCTTTGATGATTTCCAATTCGCTGATGCCTTGGTATTCCATGTCTTTTGGCAGGCGTACAGCCTGATTTTTACCATTGGTGAATATGGATACGGTGCGCATAAATACCTCCTGCAGATATCGAATGTTCTGTGGTTAGTATTTAGCCAAAGCTTGGCATATGTCAACCATATGCCAGACTTTAATTTGGTGCCACGGCTTGATTCGCCTGTCTTACCTTTTTGCCCAACCCCCAATTCCTCACCTTCTCCATATACAAATACACCACGGGCGTAGTGAAAAGTGTGAGCAATTGGCTGACAGCGAGGCCGCCGATGATGGTGATGCCGAGCGGGGTGCGCAGTTCCGAGCCTTCGTTAAAGCTGAGAATTAACGGCAGCGCACCGAGCAGGCCGGCGAGGTTGGTCATCATAATCGGGCGCAGACGCAGGAGTGCGGCTTGGAAAATGGAATCACGCGAGGATAATCCCTCTTTGCGTTCCAGTTCCAACGCGAAGTCGATCATCAAAATCGCGTTTTTCATGACGATGCCGATCAATAAAAATAAACCGAGCATCGCAATCAAACTGAACGGTGTATCGCTTAAACGCAATGCGAGTAATGCGCCGATTCCCGCTGAGGGCAGCGTCGATAAAATCGTGAGCGGGTGAATGGTGCTCTCGTACAAAATCCCCAGAATTAAATACACCGCAAGCAGCACACAGGCAATTAATACCGCCGGATCTTGCGCCATGCCAGGTGTGCTTGGCCCCCAACCGGGGCGACTGCTGCCAGCGGGTGCGAGGTAGACTTCTTTAGGAACCATCAGCTCGGCGATTTTGGTTTCGATTGCGGCGCGGGCTTGTTCTTCAGTGAAATTTTCCGCCACGCCGTAACCAATGCTCTCGGATGCAAATTGATTGCTATGGCGCACGCGGTCTTCTGCCAAACCGTAATTAAAACTGGAAAAAGTCGAGAGCGGAACGCGTTTGCCATCGTTAGTGATAACTTGTAGTTGCTCCAGCACAGCGGGCGTTGCGGTGTAGCCGGGCTCCAATTCCATCACCACGCGATATTGGTTCATTTCGTCGAACATGGTGGAAACTTGCCGCTGCGAAAACGAGTTGTTGAGCATGCTGGCGACCGCGTTCATGTTCACGCCCAAGCGCTGCGCGGCTTCGCGGTCGATGGTGAGTACAACTTGCTGGGTGCCTTCTTCTTTTACGCCGTCGATCTCGGTCAGCTCCGGCATTTTTTCCATCGCGGTGGTGATTTTTGCGGCCCATTTGTGCAGCAGTTTTAAATCGTCGGCGAGCAGCATAAGTTCCTGTTCGCTGCGGCTAAAGGGCGAGCTGAGGCGGATGTCTTGGTCGGGGCCGATCATCAACATAGCGCCGGGAATGCTCGGCATTTGACGACGCAATCTGTCCACCACTTCATGCACCGACACGCCGCGCTCGGCCATAGGTTTGAGACTGATGCGCATCCAGGCGTTGCTCACGCCGTTGCCGCCACCGCTCGCGCCGAATACATCTTCTACCGCCGGATCAGCTAACAGGAGTTGGCGGAATTGCTGGATTTTCGGTTGCATCAATTGAAACGAAAAGCCATCGTCGCCGCGAATCCAGCCGGTCATTTGGCCGGTGTCTTGCTCGGGCAGCATGGTTTTGGGAATCGCGACGTAGAGGTAAATATTCAGGCCGATGACGCCCGCAAGAATCAATAACACTATGCGGCTATGGCGCAGCGCCCAATCCAGTGCGATGGAGTAGCCGTGTTTGATGTCATCAAAAATACCGGGTTTATGTTCTTTTTTTGGTTCGGCCTTTAACAGTTGGGCGCAAAGCGCGGGTGTGAGACTGAGTGATACGGCGAGCGAAATAATCATCGCTGCAGCGAGGGTGATGGAGAATTCGCGGAAGAGTTTTTCCACCACGCCGCCCATCAATAAAATCGAGATAAAGACCACCACCAGCGTGATATTCATCGCCAGCAGCGTAAAGCCTACTTCGCGTGTGCCTTGGATCGCCGCTTGAAAGGGCGAAAGGCCACGCTCGATATGGCGTTTGATGTTTTCCAGCACCACGATTGCATCGTCTACGACTAATCCGGCGGCGACAATCAGCGCCATCAGCGAGAGGTTGTTGAGCGAAAAACCGTAGAGATACATGACCGCAAAGGCGCCGATAATCGCCACCGGAATCGCAAGGCTGGGGATAAGCGCGCTGCGGGCACTGCCGAGAAATACCCAGACCACACCGACCACTAACAAGACTGAAAGCACCAGCGTGATTTGCGCTTCTTTGAGCGTTGCGCGGATGCCGGGTGAACGATCCATTACTACTTTGAGTTGGGTATCGGCGGGCATAAGGGCGCGCAGTGCGGGCAGTTGGGTGTTAATCGCGTCAATGGTTTCGACGATATTGGCGCCGGTCTGACGGCTCACGGTCAGGGTCACCGCCGAGCTTTGGTTGTGGAAACCATCGGTGTAGCGGTTCTCGACGGAATCGGTAACGGTGGCGACATCCTGCAGGCGCACTACACCACCTTCATCGCCGTAGCGGATTACGAGAGTCTGGTAATCCCTGGCTGAACGCAGGCTTTCATTGGTATGCACCTGCCAGCGGGTATCGTTTTCTTCGAGCATGCCAACCGGGCGCATCACATTGGCGTTAGCGACCGCGTTGCGCACTTCATCCAAGGCAATGCCGTAATGGGCGAGGGCATTGGGGTTGAGTTGGATACGCACGGCGGCCAGGGAAGCGCCGTCGATTCCCACTTGGCCGACGCCTTTAATTTGCGAGAGTTTCTGCGCAAGTATGGTGGCGGCTGAGTCATACAGAGCCGCAGGCGAGAGGTTGGGCGAGCTGAGCGCGAGCGCCATAATCGGCGCTTGCGATGGGCTGATTTTGCGATAACCCGGATTGCCCGGCATACCCGCAGGTAACTGGCCACGAGCGGCGTTAAGTGCGGCTTGCACATCGCGCGCGGCGGAATCCAAGTCCCGGTCGAGGGTGAATTCCACCCAGATAAAGGTTGAGCCTTGGGTCGAGTTGGAGTTAATCGCCGTCACGCCCGGAATGCTGCCGAGGGCGCGCTCCAGCGGTGTCGCCACCGTCGCCGCCATACTTTCCGGGCTGGCGCCGGGTAAGCCTGCGTAGATTTGTACGGCGGGGAAATCCACCTGCGGCAAGGGTGCGACCGGCAGCATGCGAAAGGCTAAAAGCCCGAGCAGGACAGTGCCGACCGCTAACAAGCTGGAGGCGACCGGGCGTTTTATAAAGGGATCTGCGATGAACATGATGTTTTACGTAGGTTGGGCAGCTATGCCCAACAAATGCTCTTTCCGAACATAATCAGGTTCGGCTTACAAATGTTGGGCATGGCTGCCCAACCTACGTTTGTGCCTCCTCGACAAATTCATTCGCAGTTGGCTTGCCAACCCAGCGATCAAAAAACAAATACACCACCGGCGTGGTAAACACGGTCAACACCTGGCTTACCAACAATCCTCCCACCATCACCAATCCCAAGGGTTGGCGCAATTCCGCGCCGGAACCGCTGGCGAGCATGAGTGGGATTGCGCCGAACAAGGCGGCGAGGGTGGTCATTAAAATCGGGCGGAAGCGCATTAAGGCGGCGCGATGAATCGCCTCGCGCGGGCTAAGGCCGAGGCTGCGCTGGGCTTCGAGTGCAAAGTCCACCATCATAATGCCGTTCTTTTTCACCAAGCCGATCAGCAGCACCACGCCGATCACTGCGATCAAATCCAGTGGCTGACCAGTCAGCAATAATGCGAGCAAAGCACCCACGGTAGCCGAGGGTAGGGTGGAAAGAATGGTCACTGGGTGGATAAAACTCTCATACAAAATCCCCAGCACGATATACATAGTCACTATCGCGGCCAGCACCAGCCAAAGTGTATTGCTGAGCGATGCACGGAAGGCCTCGGCCGCGCCCTGAAAGCGCAGCTCCAAGGCGGCAGGTAAATCCAATTCGGCCTGCGCCGCTTCAATCGCGTCGATCGCTTCACCGAGTGAGGCATCGCCCGCGAGGTTGAAGGAGATGGTAGTTGAGGGAAATTGGCTCTGGTGGTTGATCAGCAGCGGCGCCGGGCGCTGGGTGATTTTGGCGAGTGTTGTGAGCAGCACCGGTTTGCCGGAGCTGCTGGCGATGTAGGTATTCTCCAGCGCTTTCAAGCCTTGGGCGTAATCCGGATCAACCTCCAGCACCACACGATACTGATTCGCTTGGGTAAACAGGGTGGCGATTTGCCGCTGGCCGTAGGCGGTTTGCAATGCACCGGCGATATCACTCACGCGCACACCAAGGCGCGCGGCGGCATCGCGGTCAATCTCCACATAGGCCTGCAGGCCACGGTTTTGCAGGTCGGACGCGACATCGGCGAGCGCCGGTTCCTGCCGCAACCGCTCCAGCACGCGCGGCACCCACTCATCCAATAACGCGGAATCCGGCGTGGTCAGGCTGAACTGGTATTGGGTGCGGCTGACGCGGTCTTCGATACTCAGCTCCTGCACCGGCTGGAACCAAGCGGTAACACCGGCGACGCTTTTGATCTGCTCACGCAGTCTGTCGATGATGTCGCTCGCGCTCGCATCCCGCTCGTGGTGGGGCTTGAGGTTAATCAGCAAGCGGCCGGAGTTGAGAGTGATATTGCTGCCGTCCACGCCGATAAACGATGAAAGCCCTTCCACATCCGGATCTTGCAGAATCAATTCCGCCAAGGCTTGCTGCTTCTCGGTCATGGCGCTGAAGGAGGTATCTTGCGGCGCTTCGGTTACGGCTTGAATTACACCGCTGTCCTGAATCGGGAAAAAGCCTTTGGGCACGGCGAGGTAAAGGCCAGCGGTGAGCAGCACTGTGCCAATCATTACCGCCATAGCCGCCGTTTGGTGTTGCAAGACTTTATCCAGCCCGCGCCCGTAGCTGGCGATCAGTCGCTCCATAAAATCCGGTTGGGCGTCGTTATGCACTGGCGCGTGCTTGAGCATACGCGCGCACATCATGGGGGTGAGGGTGAGCGAGACCAGCAGCGAAATACCAATCGCCACCGCGAGCGTAATCGCAAATTCCTGAAACAATCGCCCAACCCAATCGCCCATAAACAGCAGCGGAATCAACACCGCGATTAATGAGATCGTGAGCGATACCAGCGTAAACCCAATTTCCCCCGCGCCCTTGAGCGCTGCATTTATCGGTGATTCGCCCTGCTCGCGGTGGCGGGCGACGTTTTCCAGCATGACTATCGCGTCGTCCACCACAAATCCGGTGGCGATGGTGAGTGCCATCAGGGTCAGGTTGTTGATCGAGAAATCGAGAAAATACATCACCGCGAAAGTGCCGATTAACGACAGCGGCACCGCGAGGCTCGGGATGATCGTGGCGGGCACCGAACGCAGGAATACGAAGGTCACGGCGACCACTAGGCAGATCGCAAAAATCAGTTCCTTTTGCACATCGCGAATCGAGGCGCGGATGCTGTGGGTGCGGTCGCTGAGCATGGCCACATTCACCGCTGCCGGTAATGTGGCAGTAAGTTGCGGCAGTAACGCCTGCACGCTATCCGCCACATCAATCACATTGGCGCCCGGTTGGCGCTGGATATTGATCAGCACCGCCGGTTGGTCATTGGCCCAGGCGGCGAGGAAGCGGTCTTCAGCACCGTTTTCGACGGTCGCTAAATCGCCTAAACGCAGTGGCGAACCATCGCGCCAACTGATCAGTAAATCGCGGTATTCCTGCGTCGAGCGCATCTGGTCATTGGCGTCGAGCATGGTGGAGCGCTGAGCCCCGTCGAAACTGCCTTTGGGTTGGTTGGTGTTGGCCGCGACGATTGCATTGCGCACCTGCTCAAGGCTCATCTGGGTATTGGCGAGCGCATTGGGGTTGACCTTGATGCGGATCGCCGGGCGCTGGCCGCCGGCCAAAGTCACCATCCCCACACCGGGCAGCTGCGCCAGTTTTTGCGCCATCCGCGAGTTCACCAGATCGTACACTTCCGGCAAGGGCAGGCTCGCGGAAGTGACCGCAAGGGTCATGATGGGGGCATCGGCGGGGTTTACTTTGCGATAAATCGGCGGGGTGGGTAAGTCATTCGGCAGCAGGTTATTGGCGGTATTGAGCGCAGACTGCACTTCCTGCTCAGCCACACCCAAATCCACTTCCAGCGAAAATTGCAGGGTGATGATAGAGGCACCGGTAGAGCTGGTGGACGACATCTGCTTCAAACCGGGGATCTGCCCGAGGCTGCGTTCCAGCGGCGCGGTCACGGTGCGCGCCATCACATCGGGGCTGGCACCGGGGTTAAAGGTGAAAATCTGGATGATTGGATAATCCACTTGCGGCAGAGCGGCGACCGGCAACATGCGGTAGCTTAGAATTCCGGCGAGTAATAGCGCCAGCATCACCAATGAGGTGGCAACGGGGCGGAGGATAAAAGGGCGGGATAAGCTCATTGGTTATCTCTGTTTAATGATTAACTTCTTCAAACCTACTCCATCACCTTCACATCTTTGCCTTCCCAGAGGCGGTCGATCCCCTCCAGCACCACTTGCTCACCCTCGGCCAAACCTTCCAAAACCGAGGTGCGTGCGCCTTCAAGTGCGCCTAATTTGATCGGGCGGATTTTGGCTTTGCCCTCTTCAACCACGTACACATAAGTCCCTTTGGAACCGTATTGCACGGCATCGATCGGAATGGTCACCGCGCCATCGAGGGTGCTCAAGTGCAGGCGCGCATTCACAAATTGATTGGGAAAGAGGCTGTCGTCGGTGTTTTCGAACTGGGCTTTCAAGCGCAGGGTGCCGGTGGCGGTATCGATTTGGTTATCGAGGGTGGTGAGTTTGCCGGTAGCTAATAAACTCTGTTCACTGCGATCCCACGCCTCAACCGGTAAGGCAGTAGAGGTTTTTTCAGCGGCAAGATAAGCGCCGCGTACGGCAACTAATTGGTTCTCGGGAATCGTGAAGGAGACGGCAATCGGCTGGGTTTGGGTGATGGTCACCAAGCCGTCGGCATCGCCGGTTTTCACCAAATTACCCACATCGACCCGGCGCAAACCCAAGCGCCCGGTAATGGGAGCCGTAATGCGCGTGTAAGAAAGCTGCAGGCGCGCGTCATCCACTTGAGCGGTATTGTTTTTCAGGGTGCCGCGCAGTTGGTCAACCAGTGCCTGCTGTTTATCAAACTGCTGTTGGGCGATGGATTTTTGCTGAATCAAGCGCTCGTACAAACGCAGGTCATCTTCTGCATTTTTTAGTTGCGCGCGGGTTTCCTGCAAGGAGCCTTCGGCCTGATCCAAACGGACTTTGTAAGTCGCCGGATCAATCTCGGCCAGTAGATCGCCCGCGCTCACTTGCTGGCCCTCGTTAAACAGAATGCGCAACAGCTGGCCATCCACCCGGCTGCGCACCGTCACTGTATTAACTGGCACCACACTGCCAATGGCTTTGATGTGGACTTTCAAATCCTCTTTAGTCACCTTCACCACATGCACCGGCGTTGGCCCCATCCAGGGGTTAGGTGGTGGCGGTTTTTTTTCCGCTGCATCGCGAAAGCCAAAAAACCACACTAGTAGCAAGACGAGAACCAGGGCAAGAGCGAATAACCAGCGTTGACCGCGCGACAGGCGAGTTACAGAAGCAAGCATGAGCATATCCATCAGTTGATTAATGTGAAGCAATTCTTTAGTAAATAATCGGCTTTCTGTTGTCTTTTTGTGTTTAAAAGCCAGCAATTGCAACTTGGAGCATTAGGTTCTGAGGCTAGTATGCAAGGAATACGCCCGCAATGCTTTTTACATTTCCCGACGTTTGGTTACAGAGGTTGGCAAGAAGGGCTAGGAGCCGCAATTTCAAAAATGCTATTGTCGGTAAGAAATATTTCCACATCTCATTAAGGAGACTAATAAAAAATGTTGGATAAACCCGTCGGACATGTTTTTTCATCAGATGATGTACCGCCACTTTCGCCGCGCCAGCGGATGCATTTGATTTTGCTGGGGGTGGATAGTGTTCCCGCAGCCACACAATTTTATGAAGCACTGGGATGGAAAAAATCGCCCGCTGGCAATGAGGGATTTGTAAAATTTGATATGGGCGGTTATGCGATTTGTTTGATATCGCGCAATGATTTTGCACAAGATGCGTTATTCGATAGCGCAGCGGGATCGGGCTTTTCCGGTGTGGGTTTAATTTACCTCGCACAGACTGCCGATGAAGTGCCGCGCATTTTGGCTAAAGCGGTAGAGGCGGGCGGCACTTTGGTAAAACCGGCCACGCGCACTCACTGGGGGATTGCAGGTTATTTCAAAGATCCGGATGGGCACTTATTTGAAGTTGATTATGAAGAAGCCTGGGTGTTTGATGCGGAACATCGGTTGGTTGTCGATCAAGTCAATGTGTAAACGGATTGAACCGATATTCTTTCTAATCGTCTTTAGGCGTTGTAACAAATCTCGTTCCTGTTTTTAACAAAGTTTAACAACGTTTAACAAAATTCATTCGATCCATTTTGCGCGCCAAGCGTGCGGCGCGCAAAATGGTGATTGTAAATTAAAGCTTATTGCGCAATGCCAGCAACAAACTGCCAAATAAAAGGCAGCCAATCCCGAGGGAGATGGGAATGTTGATTCGTTCTTCTTCATTCACACTTAATTTTAGTGGCCCAATAGTGGTTTCATGCGTCTCTTTGGTGTAACTAAAACCGCCGTAAGCCAAGCTGAGTACGCCTGTAGCAAGCAAGATAATGGCAATTGTTTTGGTAATGTTCATGGTGTTGCACTCGTTGGAATTGAAAAACCACATTATAATTTTTAGCGGGGTAGCGATCTGTTCGCTGGCGTACGTCCTGCGAAAATTGCAATAAATAAGTGTTTAGAGGCGACGTAATTCCCGTGCGCGCAGTAGTAGTGCAATGATCGCGGCGCTTAATAAAAAAATGAATAATCCACGCCAGCCATACAGCGACGCAAAACTGGTTGCGCCAACAATAACGAGTGAAAAACCTATCATCCCAGCCATTTTCAGTCTCTTGTATTGAATTAAAAAACTTCTGTTAGCGATTTAGGCGTAGTCTGTTCGATAGCGTACATAGCGAGCATTGCCGCTGCCGTATTATTCGCGCACTTGGAAGCGCGCTTTCGTCGTCTGGAGAACTACCTATGCCTCAACCACCAAAATCGTCAATTAATTATTTACTGGCTGCCTTGCCTGCTGATGTGTACGCGCGGCTCCTGCCTAATCTTGAATTGGTAGCTTTGCCACTAGGTAAAGTGCTCTATGAATCTGGCGACACCTTGCGCCATGTCTATTTTCCTGTCGATTGCATAGTGTCCTTGTTGTATGTGATGGAAGATGGCGCATCGGCTGAAATTTCCGTTGTTGGTAAGGAAGGTATAATTGGTATTGCATTATTTATGGGAGGGGACAGTACGCCGAGCCGCGCGATTATCCAAAGTGGTGGTTATGCGTATCGGTTGCTAGCACAAAAATTTAAAGATGAAATTAATCGCCACTCAGAACTCTTGATGTTGCTCTTGCGCTATACCCAGTCACTGATTACGCAAATGGCGCAGACTGCTGTCTGTAATCGCCACCACTCTATTGATCAACAACTTTGTCGCTGGTTGTTGCTGTCACTGGATCGTTTACCCACCAATCGCTTAACCATGACGCAAGAACTCATCGCCAATATGCTCGGCGTGCGGCGTGAAGGTGTAACCGAGGCCGCCGGCAAATTACAAAAATTGGGCGTGATCGAATATTCGCGTGGACAAATTACGGTATTGGATCGCGCACAGCTTGAAGAGTTAAGCTGTGAATGTTACGCCGTTGTAAAAAAAGAAACTGACCGGCTAATGCCATGCCCCTTAACACCTGCTGCATCGCTGCGCCCGGCACTCCTGCCTCGTGTGGTCAGAGTACCTCCCTGTGTACAGTGATGAATGTTTCTTACCGCACGGTACTCACTTCCATGATTCAACATCTGGTCATTCCATTGGCAGATGTTGAATGTATGCGCCCTCGCATCCGGCAAGTGAAACTGCATTTTCCTGTTGATGACCTTGTTTGAGTGATTAACAACGCTAGCTTGTCGTTTGCAATAATCCCTGTCGGTGCGCAAGCGCACATAAAAACAACTCGCTATTAATGTGGAGACTTTTAAAGGTGTTGTGCAGTTGAGCGGTTTTGTGAGTTCACAAGGCGACATAAATAAAGCCGCGAATATTACGCGTTCAATCGAGGGTGTTAGATCGGTTAAGAACGATATGCGGGTTAGATAAACTGTTTCAATTCTCACGCTTGGCTCGTTGATGTTGAATCATCAGCGCGCCAATAAATAATAAGTTCGCCAACGCACCGACCTCGCCGTTAAAAACTCCGATACTCAAAACCGAAGAAGCCGCTCAACTTATTGAGCCTAAGGTCAGTCTGCGCAACCTGCGCAATCATGGACGGCACCTCTCCCGGAGTTACACATGAAACACACAACTACTCAAATGTATTTGCGCAAAAAATCGTTGCAACCAACCCGCCTTGCATTGGCTATCAGTATTGCCGCTATGGTTTCCAGCCCGCTGTTATATGCACAAGCGGATAACAAATACGATCTCAGTTCTAATTGGTACGGCGGTTTAAATATCGGCCAAACCCATGAGAGTATTGATGATGGTGCGATTGCCAACCGTGTAATCGGCGGCGGTTTGAATTCGATTACGGATGATGACCGCGATAATGGCTACAAAGTATTTGCCGGTTATCAACTGAATGATAACTTCGCATTAGAAGCTGGCTATTTCGATTTAGGTCAATTTGGTTCGCGCGCCATTAAAAATCAAGTTGGCGCGCTAAAAACCAGAACCAAAACGAAAGGAATTAATATTGATTTGGTTGGCTCAGTACCATTCACAGAAAAAATGTCCGCTTTTGCCCGCGCCGGTGTGCATTACAGTGAAGCGAAAGATCGCTTTCAAGGAAGCGATAGTGTTGTCGTTACCGATCCTAATCGCCGTGAGCGCGATACCGATATGAAATGGGGCGGCGGTCTGCAATATGATTTCACGCAACAATTTTCCATGCGTGTTGAAGCAGAGCGATATGCCATCAATGACGTGATTGGCAACAACGGAAAAATCAGTATGTATTCACTGGGTGCGCTTTATCGCTTTGGTGAGCAAAATGCAGCGCCGGTTGCAGACGTTGTGGCAGCACCTGTTACCAAGCGAAGTGAAAAACTCACTGAAGAATATTGCAGCATGTTGGATATTCAGTTTGAAATTAATAACGATGAAATCCAACGCGAAGATTGGGAGCGCCTCGCTGTGGTTGGCACCTATCTAAAAAAATACCCGGACACCAATGCGATTATTGAAGGCCACACCGATAACATCGGTAAGCCGGAAGCCAATCAACGCTTGTCGCGTGACCGGGCGGAGAGTGTAAAGAGTTATTTGGTGCGTGAGCAGCGTATTGCAAGCGACCGTATTTCTGCAGTCGGTTACGGTGATACTCGTCCGGTTGCGGATAATGCAACGGAAGATGGCAAACGCGCAAACCGTCGCATCAATACCGTGATCGCCTGCGTCAGTGATATTGAGGGGCTATCACCCGCCGCAGCCCGTGCGACTATGGGCATGTTGATCGAATTCGATATTAATAGCGCGAAGGTGAAGCCCGAATACCACAGTGAACTGTCCAAGGTTGCGAAATTTTTGAAAGACAATAAAACCGTGACTGCGACGGTTGAGGGGCACACCGCTAACTTGCAAGCCACACCGGCACTGGCGCAGGAGATTTCCCTGAAACGTGCACAAAATGTGGTGGATTATCTGGTAACGAATGAAGACATTGAACGCTCGCGTTTAACGGCGGAAGGTTTTGGTAAAACCCGCCGCTATTCGTACAACACCAGTGCGGCAGGCCAGCAAGATAATCGCCGCGTCAATGTGATTTTTACTTATGTTCGGTAGCGTACAGACAGCACCTTAAATAATGATGAAGATTCCTGGTTGCCTCAGGTGGTGCGTACATCTGCACCACCTCGTTCCAGTTACTGTTGAATCATTTTTTTAAGGGATTGGTACATGATTAATGTAAAAGAGAATGCTGGTTCTCCCACCAATATACGCAGTACTGAGAGTATGAATGAAATAAGGCGGGAGCAAGCGCTGTTAAAAACCGGCGCGCTGCAAAATGCGATTTTAAACAGCGCGAATTTTTCGATTATCGCAACCGATGAAAAAGGCATTATCCAATTATTTAACATTGGTGCAGAGCGCACGCTGGGCTACGCTGCCGCTGATGTCATCAATAAAATTACGCCGAGCGATATACATGACCCGCAAGAAGTCATGGCGCGTGCGCAGTTATTGAGTGTGGAACTGAATACCGAAATCAAGCCCGGTTTTGAGGCGCTCACCTTCAAGGCATCGCGCGGCATTGAAGATATTTACGAACTCACTTACATCTGCAAAGACGGCAGCCGTTTTCCGGCAATCGTCTCAATCACACCGCTGCGCGATGATGAGGATGCATTGATTGGCTATTTATTAATAGCCACCGACAATTCCCAGCGTAAACAGGCCGAGTTAAAACTAACCCAAGCGATGGCAGTGGCTGAAAAAGCCAATCTGGCCAAATCCGATTTTCTTTCCAGCATGAGTCACGAATTGCGCACACCACTGAGTGCGATTTTGGGGGTTGCGCAATTAATTGAGTCAGGCAATCCACCGCCGACAGAAACGCAAAAACGCAGCATTGAGCAGATATTACAAGCGGGTTGGTATCTGCTGGAATTGATTAACGAAATTCTGGATCTCGCATTAATTGAATCGGGAAAATTATCGCTCTCGCTTGAACCTATGGGGCTGGCGGATGTGATGCTGGAGTGCGCAGCGATGATTGAACCGCAAGCGCACAAGCGCGGCATCAGCGTGACGTTTCCACCGCTGGGCATGCGCCATTTTGTAAAAGCCGATCGCACGCGGGTAAAACAAGTGCTAATTAATTTGCTCTCCAATGCCATCAAATACAACCGTATCGGCGGCAGCGTTACTGTGACTTGTGAGGAGCGAGTGCCGGGGCGTATTCGCATCGCCGTTGAAGATGCGGGTTCGGGTTTAGCACCTGAGCAAATCGAACAATTATTTCAACCCTTTGCAATGCCGCGCGATATCGCCAAGGGTTTGGATGCGGGCTTTTTTCGTTATCTCACCAAACCCATTAAAGTGAATGAATTTATGGATACGCTCGATCTCACACTCAAATATGTGGATGCTCATCCGGCGCCGGTAGCACAAGCAGAGCGCGCATTATGATGCTCACCACACTGGATCTGCTCACTGCGAAGATTTTGATTGTCGATGATCAGCTCAGTAATGTGCAGTTGTTGGAAGAGCTGCTCAGTGACGCGGGCTACAAAAATGTGACCGCCACACTTAATCCAACTGAAGTCTGCGCACTGCATCGCCAGCATCAGTACGATTTAATTCTGCTTGATTTACAAATGCCCCGCATGGATGGCTTTGAAGTTATGGCGGGGTTGCGCACCAATATTACCGACGCCTATTTGCCCGTTATCGTATTAACCGCGCAGCCCGCACACAAATTACGTGCACTGCAGGCGGGCGCAAAAGATTTTATTAGTAAACCCTTTGGTGTAATCGAAGTAAAAACACGCATTAGTAATATGTTGGAAGTACGTTTGCTGTATAAAAAATTAGAAGATCACAATAAATTGTTGGAAGAAAAAATTGCCGAACGCACAGCAGAATTGCGTGAAAGTGAAGCGCGGTTTCGCAGCCTCACCGAGCTAGCGTCGGATTGGTATTGGGAGCAAGACCAACGCGGCTATTTCACCAAAGTATCAGGGCCGGTATTAGACATGCTCGGCATCCGCGTTGATACACTTGAAGGCAGCGCAAATGAAACTGGTCACGATGGTTGGGATGCAGCCGAACGCGCGCAATTGCATGCGACCATTGAAGCACGCCAACCTTTTATCGATTTCGCCTTCAGCCGCACCCATTCCGATGGTTCCCAACAACATTACCGCGTGAGCGGCGAGCCCATGTTCGATCAATCCTGCCGATTTATTGGTTATCGCGGCATAGGCGTGGAATGCAAACAAATGGTGTACAGCAGTGCCAGTATCAACAATACCGCCAGTATCTAATCAGGATGCGCGCAGATCAGCGGTTACTAATGTCGCCGTTGCAAAACCCAAAGGTGCATCTATGGCAACGGCTGACCAGACGCAACATCCTCGTCTGAATGGATTGCTTGGCACCTTACCGGACTCTGATCTGGAAAGGCTCGCGGAGCATTTGGAATTGGTGCCCCTGCGCTTGGGCGATATGCTCTACGAACCCAATACGCAATTACAACACGCGTATTTTCCTACCAGCGCCATAGTGTCATTGCACTACGTGACTGCCTCGGGTGCGTCAGCAGAAATTTCCGGTGTCGGTAATGACGGTATGGTGGGCATTTCGCTGTTTACCGGCGGCAACACTACACCCAGTTCCGCGATGGTACACACCACGGGCTACGCGTATCGTTTGGAGCGCTCACAGGTAAAAACTGAATTTAATCGGCACGGGCAATTGCAGCAGATTTTATTGCGCTACACCCAAGCATTGATCACGCAAGTATCACAAACCGCCGCGTGCAATCGCCATCATTCCGTAGAGCAACAACTCAGCCGCTGGCTGTTGCTTACCTTGGATCGCATTAGCTCGGGTGAATTTGTTCTCACGCAAGAATTAGTTGCCAACATGCTCGGCGTGCGCCGCGAAAGCGTCACCGCCGCTGCGGCGAGCTTGCAAAGTATGGGTTGCATTAGTTATAGACGCGGGCATATTTCAGTAACAAATCGCAAAATGTTAGAGCAATGCGCCTGCGAATGTTACGCGGTCGTGCGCAAGGAAACGCAGCGGTTGTTGGGGGTTAACTAACAAAACTAATGCTCGGCACCAAGTGCTGTGCATTCCTGTGAAGTAGGGCGCGCTTCGCGAAGCAAGCCGCCGTGAGACTCGCTGCTGTCAGGAGTCTAGGTAGATCAGGTGATTTGATCCGATTCCTACCGCAGTCGCTTGTTAATCTTTTTCGTAGCCTATTTGGATTTATTAGGCTCTCCGCTTTTCTCGAGCACGATAAGCATTTCTTTAGCTACCAATGCGGCAGATGGCAGGAACATCGTCGAGACAATGCGATCATCAATAATGACATCGTGCTTGTCTGGAATATTGTCTTTGTTCACTGTAATCGCGCCTTTTTCTTTAAGCCTCTCTTCAACTAAAAAAGGCAGTAGGCTTCCTTGTTTTGCCCAGTCCTTTTCTTTTTCTGTTGAGTTGGGGAAACCTGCAATACGCTTACCCTTTACAAGAGGCTGACCACTGGAAAGCGTTGCGTTTGCAAAGGCGCCAGCGCCATGGCCAACGCTTCCAATTACTCCGCCACTTTCATAAATTTTCGCAATAATTCCGAGCAAACTTTTATTAGAGGCCACATCAAAAATATTTCCGTAACCCCCGCCGATGAACACTGCTGAGTACTCGCTTGGGTTCAACTGCTTAGGCGCCAAGGAGTTGTTGGCTTTACTCAAGAACCCCTCATATTTGATGGTATAGCTGCTAATCCCCAATGGCTCCCGCGCAAACGGCACGGCACCACCCAGCGGAGAAGCAAAGTCCACCTCGTAACCATGCGAAACAAATACATGGTATGGCGGTGCGTACTCCCAGAGATCATTCCTTGCCTCGTGTTTTTCTGGATCACCCATGTCGGTCACGTTTGAAGCAATAATAAGAATTTTCTTTGCATTGCCTGCATGATTAGGCGTGTTGGATGCGCTAGGCTCAGAAAATGCTAACGAGGCAAATAATAAAGTGATAGCTGTAAGAAATAATTTTAACGACATATATTGTCCAATTTGGCTGGCTAAATTACTGATTCAATTCATAACTTGTAACGCTACGACCAACCTTAGACACAGCCAGGTTTTACTTTGGATTCACTGCCTATCACTTTTTTTGTAAATTTCAGCGCACATGCGCGTATCAACTGCCGATTAGGGCAATCCGTGCCCCTGCAAATGTTATGCGGTAGTGCGGAAATAACCACTGCGGTTACTTCTATTCCGCCACTACCGTTTCTACCAGTTTCGCTAACAAGATTAATGACTCTTGCCACCCCATGTAGCACATTTCTGGCGGTATAACCTCGGGAATGCCTGCTTGCTCAATAGTTAGCTCGGTGCCGCACAACACCTTTTTTAGTTTAATAGTGACTTGTATTTCTCCGGCTAAATTGGGGTCATCAAATGCGTCTGTATAGCGAATTAATTCATATGGAATTAATTCAAGATATTTTCCGCCAAATGAATGACTACCGCCGGACGCAAAATTTGTGAATGACATTCTAAACGTGCCACCCACAACCGCGTCGATATGATCAACCGTGCAGGTAAATCCATTGGGGGGAAGCCATTTTGATAACGCAGCCGCATCCAAAAATGCGCGATAAAGTAATTCACGTTCAGCACGAATAACGCGATGAATATTAATTGTGTGAGTTGCCATAAAATTGTTCCGCTTGTGATGATTTTGAATTGGTGGGTTGTTTAATTGGTTACAAAAACGATTCGGCGATCCTGAGTGCAGCAATTAGTAGTCGTTAGGATTTTGAAATCTGTCTGGCCATTTCATGACCCTGTTTTTCCAGCCCTTCAGCGATGCCAGTTCTATTGTCTTGCGTCTGATTTTGGCTGAGTTTAAATTTTCCGACAATGTCGTTAACGACAATTTCAAAGCCTACAATTGCCGGTAACAATTTCTGAATAAACTCAGGAGGCGCATCTGAAACTTTCCAGGGGTTATTCAAAGTATTCTCATGTTGAGCTGTCAGCTTGTTCAGTAATTCAAGTTTCCATGCTGGTTCATGAATAAATTCTATATTGCCTCTCACATGAACAACAGAATAATTCCATGTGGGAACAACCCTTCCGTCTGTTTCTTTAGATGGAAACCAATTGGGTGTGATGTAAGCGTTGCTGCCTTGAAATATAAGTAGGCATTCTTGCGCAGGTGAGCTTCTTTTCCAAAGAGAGTTCGACGTGGCTATATGCCCTTGAACGCGTACCCTATTGGCGTTTTCAGTATTTAAATACACTGGAATATGTTCTGCGTTAAGGCCGTCTTCCGTGTTTGTGATTAACGCGGCAAATGGATTGCATTTAATAAACTCATGCAAAACCTCAATGTTAGATTCCTCAAAGTGTTTTGGTATGTACATTTCCTTCCGTCCAATGATTCTGTTGTAAGTCTGAGGCGGGATACGCGATGTCACCTGCTTGTCGTTAAAGCTGCCGTAGATATCAGGGCTTGCCATATATGGCGGATGTTTAACCGGTAAATTAACCAGCAGACTTCAATTTATCTTGCAATAATCAGTAAAGATTCAGCGAAAATTTCACCTGGTCTGGTCGGCATAGATCTCTATGGTAAAGCTGTCTTAAGCAAAATGCTCGTGCCAGTGCGGTTACTTTTTTATAGTCAGCGACAGACCATTAATTAACGCCAAAAATTGGTAAACGGTTTATGGCGACACAATGCATATATTTTATGCGCGATGAATGGCACGAAAGCTTGCGTAAAAGTAGTAGGGTGCTAATGACTACTAGCGCGCTATATACAGTGGTTAGGTTTATTTAGCCGACAAAGAATCCGAAAAAAATATCTCTCCCTGTTTTTTTGTCAATTTTAATGGCGCATCACGTACTAATTAATAATTAATACACGCCTTGGCGCTGACTTTTTTAATCTTCTGGTGTTATTCTTTGGTTATGCCCGAGATAATCAGGGACTCGTTTTTCTGGCACGACACCTGTTGTGATTTAAATAAGTTGCGTTCGGCAGTTGAAATCGAGTCTTAGAGGAATGCGACTTACACCTGCTGTTAATGACTGCACAAATTAACTTCGCCTCAACCGGCGGATCATACGGCTAGCGCATAAATCAACTATCAAGGAATTTTGATATGGTTCAAGCTTTCCAAATCTTGCAGGATTTTTCCGGTCATCAAAGTCAAATCTCTACTTTGGACGACGTGAAAATTTTATGCGATAAATTTAGTGAGATGGTAGGGTTCGAGCATTATCTCTTCGGGATGTGTCGCCCTACCTCACTTAGTGCACCCGAGATATCCTCGATCACCAATTATCCAGACGCTTGGATTAAAACCTATTTTGAATCTTCCTACCAAAGCAATGATCCAGTTGTGCGTTATTGTTTTGAGAACGTAACCCCTGTTCGTTGGGATCAATTGTTAGAGCTCGACGATTACCTTACTCCCGCTGCTGAGCAAATATTAGCGCAAGCTGCAGAGTTTGGACTCATTCATGGTATTTCGATTCCTCTTCGCTCCCACAATGGCGATTTTGCCATTTTTAGTCTTGCAAGTGCTTCGGGGGAGGATATAGATGCTCGTTTTGAAAAAGTGCTGCCCCTCGCCCATGCATTTTGCATTGAATTGTTTGGCACTGTGATGCGCATTAATATCAATAGTGCACCCAAGAAAAAAGATAATCTTACTCCCCGTGAAGTGGAGTGCTTATTCTGGGCGTGCGAGGGGAAAACCACTTGGGAAATCTCCAAAATTATTGATGTTACCGAGCGTACGGTTATTTTTCACTTAACCAGCGCCACTAAAAAATTAGGTGCGGTCAATCGTCAGCACGCTGTTGCTAAAGCAATGTCGTCGGGATTAATTAAGCCTAGGATTTGATAGATAATTTGAGTGGCTGGATTTGCGCCTTAACACTAAGCGGCAACCATCTCCTGCTTTTGAGCAGGAGGTAGTTTGCCAGCCCGCGAAATTCATTACCGGCAACCCGTGCATCGAGCCGGCTTCAGCTAAGCGGCTGTCGTTGTCTGCATCTGCCAAATAATAAACGACTTCATCCACCAGTTCTTGCTGGAGCAAATAACCGAGTGTAAGAGTATTGGTATAAATTACGCAGTTGCATCTATATTCACTTGCCCAATAGTTCAGTAGCGATTCAATTGCGTGAAAATCATAAATTTCAAATGGAGCTATAGGTTCATTAATAGAATTTGTTTCTGGTAAATTACTGACGAATTCTTGCTGTTCAGGAGTAAACAGAATTGCGCGACTTTGGCTTGCGTAATGATTAAGTTGTTCCTTAATTGCAAAACCTTCACATTGATCCTTCAGCGATAAGCTTCGACCAAACCAATCTGCTGCACACACCGCAATTACCCATGGGCGATGACGTTGTTTAACTGATTCAATGCCGGCCGCAAGTTGTTCCGCCACGTAAGATTGCGCGAGATAATTTAAGTCTCCTGGCCAAGTTTCTTTCCAGCGTAACCAGTCCAAATCGAGATATTTCGATTCCATACGATGAGCGATACTAATTTTTTCGCACGATGAATTTTCCAACACATTAATTAATTCACCTCCATTCACGATTCCCTGAATGGGTTCCAGTGTAAGCACTATTTGCTGGCATTGTTCAGCATGTTGACGCAGGCAATGAATCAGCTTTGTGGATGCCACGCCAGCCATAGTTGCATCGCAAGCTATAACTTGATTTCCGGTATCCAATAAACACCAGCCGATAGCGGCGCGAGGCGCCAAACTACGAGATGTATTCAATGTAAGGCTTAGTGCATCACTAAATGTTTTATCGTTCAGCTCCGATCGTTTCAAAACGCTTACCTGTAATTTCTTAGTCGAATACGTATTTTGGTGAAATTCTCACAGTGCGCTAGTGAAAAATGTTACAGGTGGCTCTTTTAAAAACCTTGCCACCATCAGCCCGATATCGCCAGCTGTCAGTTCTTACAGTCTTCACGAAATTATAGTTAACTCATTGTTTTTAAACAATTATATTTGGTGTTATTGGCTACTGTTAGAAGCGACAGCTAATGTCTAAAGGAATAGATTATTAAGTTGGCGGCTCCATTAGTTAGATGCGGAGCTGCAAAAGGATGAGTAACATTGTGATTGCACAGGAAAATAATAGTTCGATATCAGCCGGTTTTTTCACCGATATTTTTAAACTGCGTCATGAAATTTTTCTGGAGCGTCTGCAGTGGGACATACAAACGCATGACGGTCTCGAGCGAGATAATTTTGATGATCTGGATCCCTTTCATATTGCTGTGCAAAATGCACAGGGCAGCGTGGATGGATGTTGGCGGGCACTGCCTACCATGGGTAGCTATATGCTCAAGGATATCTTTCCTGAATTATTACAGGGCGAAGCTGCGCCAATGGAAAGTGATGTGTGGGAAATTAGTCGTTTTGCTGTCCGCAAAGGATCTGCTAGCTGTCATAAAGGCTATATGTCCGGTATTACCATTCAAATGGTTCGGTCGTTCTATGAGTTCGCGCGCAGAAAAAATATTAAATATTATGTGACTGTTACCAGTATTGCCTGTGAAAGAATGTTGCGTCAACTGGGTGTTAATTGTTGGCGCATGGGTGAAGGAAAAACATTGCAAATTGGTGTGGAGCGTTCAGTAGCTTTATGGATTGAGGTGGATGAGTCGCTTAATATCCACTCACATTAGTTTTTTTGATTAGATTGCTGGAATCACTTATGGATTTTTTCAAGTACCATGCATTGGGTAACAGCTACATAGTTATGCGCGCTGTTGATTTTGTAGAAGAATTAAACTGTGATTTGATTCGGCGGATATGCGACACAAATTTTGGTATCGGCTCCGATGGTGTGCTGCTTGACTCCGGCAGCGCGGACTATGGAGTTCCGCACCTTCGGATTTTTAACCCAGATGGCAGTGAAGCGGAAAAAAGTGGTAACGGCATACGAATTTTTTGTCGCTACCTATGGGACCAGAAAATTGTTGGCGATGACGAATTTGTTTTGCATACCAAAGGCGGAAAAGTTAACGCACAAATACTGGAATGTGGTAGGCAAGTGCGTGTGGAGATGGGGCAGGTCAGTTTTAACAGTCACGCTATTCCGGTAGCCGGGCTGATGCGCGATGTCTTGCAAGAATCTGTTGTGATAAATGGACAAGATCTGGTGTTTTCCGCTGCGACGATTGGCAACCCTCACTGCGTGATATTTACTGATCATCCCGATGAGCAAATGGCGCGTGCGCTCGGGCCCATTCTAGAAACACATCCGCTATTTCCTAATCGCACCAATGTTCAGTTTGTACGCGTTCTTAATCGCCGTGAAATTCAGGTTGAAATTTGGGAGCGAGGCGCCGGTTACACTTTGGCATCCGGTAGCAGCAGTTGTGCTGCTGCGGCTGTTGCGCATAAGCTGGGTTATTGCGATGGAGAGGTTCTTGTCCATCTAGCTGGTGGTGATATTCACATTGCTATTTCACCCGCTTTTCACATTACCATGATGGGATCGGTCGCTCATATCGCCACGGGTCAGGTCTCGCTTGAGTGGCAGCAGTCAGGCTAGTCCGCTCATTTTTTGAGGTGACGAATGAACCAGTTTTTATTGGGTGACCATCCCACTCCGGCATTTTGGAAATTTGAGGGTGCCGAACAACTGCGAGCGCACATTAACAAGACCTTCGACCGCTTTTTGATGCCTGCAGCTAAAACAACTACTCAATGTAATTATCACCAACTCATCGCCGCGCTCCGCAGCGAGCAGTTGAGTGGGTTGCGTTACGCAAAAGAAAAAGGTGGTACCGGTGCTGGTTTGGCGGCCCAAGCCATGTTCGCGGAAAGTTTGGGGCGAATTCCATCCGGTGGTATTGGTATGGCTCTCACCATTCATCTAGATATGGTGGCGCCCTTTATTGACCAGTACGGGGCACCGGAACAAATTGAACGATTCTTAATGCCTGCACTGCGGGGCGAAATTCTGTTAAGTCACGCGGTTAGCGAACCAGGTGCTGGATCGGATGTAACTAACCTCGCAACAACGGCTACCAGGGATGGCTCCGGCTGGCGTATATGTGGCCACAAAACAATGATTTCATTGGCATCACTAGCCGATGTGCATTTTGTAATAGCGCGCTTGGCTGATTATCGAGCGCCGTTCAACATGGTGAATTTTTTGATACCCAAAGACACGCCCGGACTCAGGCTCGGCAATGTCTGGCCTGCACTTGGCAACGCACAATGCCCGGTTAGCGATATTTTTTTTGATGATCTCTGGATAGGGGATGATTGCCGTTTGGGGATGCCCGGTATGGGAATGATCAATCAATTGCAGCAATTTGCACAAGAGCGAATTTTATCGTCTTTGCGTGCAAACCAAGTTGCTTATCAATGTCTCGCGCGCGCTGCACAGTGGACCTATACCGCAGACCAGCAATTACAAACACTAATTGCGGAATGGCAAGCTAGTCGAGCACTGACGTATAAAGCTATGCAGCACTGGCTTGCTAATGGCGAATACCTGAGTCTGTCATCCAGCAGTAAACTCATTTCGTCCCGTCTTGCGCGAAGCGCTTCGCTTTTTGCTCTTGATCTGGCGCGTCAGCATTCAAAGGGCGATGTTAACAGTTTACAAACCTGCGTTGCCGATGCGCGTCTATTTTCCATCTCCACCGGCTCTGATGAAATGATGTTGAAAAGTATTGCCGCCACTGAAAAATATTAATAATGGAGTCCCCGTGATAAATACATCCGTTGATTTAATGACGTTGGATGTGCGCCACTGGTTGAAGAGTAACTGGCCGGATCACCCACAATGGATGCAAGGTAAGGAGATACCTGAGAAAGCTGTGCTGCAATCATTTATAGCAGAGTTTGCTAAGCCTTCAATCAAGGATCAGCTACATCATCATCTGCGTGCGCTTGGTCGCACACCCTTTCTGCAACTCAATCGAGCTATCGCAGTGGCTTGTTGCGCTGCTAACGCTAAGTCGAAGGAATTTGTCCATATCCAATCTAACCAGTCTGTGTTGATGATTGCCGCAGTTGATTTGGGTTTTGCAGAATATGTGTTTACCGAGTTGCTTGCAGAGGTGCGCCAGCGCCAAACGTTTGGTGTGCCCTTGGTTCGCAATCAGCATGTAGAATTCACCTTGGCAGAATTGCAAGCAAAGCTATTTGCATTTGAAGCCCTGTGGGAGCTGGCGGTTGAGAATCCAGAGCTGCCCGCTAATCTGGAATTATTTCAATCGCTGGGTTTGCCGCTCATCCATAAACTGGTTGACCAATATTTACAATTTGCAGGAGGAAGGGGCTATCTGAAAGGGCACGGGGCGGAGTTTGCATTTCGTCAAGTGGTTGTGGGTTAGCCAATTACTTTACGAAGGGGGGAATAAAATAGAAAGCCGTCTTGTAGTGGTTTCATTTACAAGACGGCGTTTTTATACCTCGCTTTTTACTGGGAGAAAATTTCGGTTAATTTTTTAGGTGATTCAAGGAAGGTTTGATACATGGTTTTAGAGAATTCATCTGGGAATACTTCATCTACTCGCTCGCGATAAAGATCCAGAACGATGTTTGCGATCGTTTCCGGGCTTTGTTTGAATCCGTCAAAACCGGCGGCTAAACGAGTATCGAATGGACCAGGGTAGACGCCTTGAACAAAAATAGTGGAGCCAGCAAGCTCAGCACGTAAACCTTGAGTCATAAAATGCAATGCGGCTTTTGATGCAGAGTAGGTGCCCATGGCCTTGAAATTACTGATCGCCGCTATGGAGGCGATATTGATAATGCCAGCTTGCGGCGCTTGCTTGAGCAATGGCAAAAAAGTGGTTATCAGTTTTAGGGGGCCAAAATAATGCGTGTTCATTTCAGCAGTTGCGGTTTCCAATACATGGTCAGCGGTAAACCCGCAGGCTGATGCAATGCCCGCATTATTAATAATAATATCCAGTGCATTAATTTGTTGAGCTAATAATTGAATATGGTTAGAGTCGGTAACATCCAGTAATACTGGAATTACATTGGCCAACTTCAGGTTGTTCAGTTCTGCAAGACCTTCTGCATTTTTATAGCCTGCATAAATTTTTTCAGCACCGCGTGCCGCCAACACTTTCACAAATGCCAGGCCAAGTCCGCGCGAGGCGCCAGTCACCAATACGCTAGTGCCTTTGATTGTTTGGGTGGTCATAGATACTCCTGAAAATAAAATGGACTGGGGATTAGCGTCAGCATTTTAAAGCAATGCTGATTGAGTACCTACTGTCATTTCTAACAGCTATCTGGGGTAGGATAAAACGCGTCATTATATTTGATGAGGTGACTTGATATTTTTGAGTCTCATTTATTTTCTTTCCCCCCTTCTTGTGATGGATAACTCCTATGTTTGAAAAAATTAATCCACCCACTCGTCACAATCCGAGTGGTTACACTCATGGTGTTATCGTGCCTGAAGGTAAGCGTATGATGTTTATCTCTGGTCAGCTCTCTGGCAATATCCAGGGGGTTCTAGAAAGTGATGACCTCGTTACCCAGTTCGGTGCCTGCTTGGATAATGTGCTCACTGTTGTTCGTGCGGCTGGCGGTGATGCTAGAAATATTGCCAAGATGAACGTGTTTATTACGGATTTTCCGCTTTATCACGCCAAGAAGCGTGAAATTGCCGTCGCATGGTATGCGCGTTTCGGTGAAGGGTTTCCCGCGATGACCATCATTGAAGTCGCTGAGATATTTGATTCCAAAGGCAAAGTAGAAATTGAGGCAACTGCGTTTGTGGATTAATCTGACTTCAATCACTTCTCACTACTGCGTATGACGCTGTGCAGTAATGTGAGGTGAAAATGTGGACAGAGTGTTGCGGCAATGAAGTCGCAACCGATAGATGCCAGAAAAACCTGAAGGGTTCTTAAATTAAAGTTCACTGCCAATGATTGCTAGCATGATTTCTTCACTCCCTCCGGCCAATGCCAAACCCATCGCCTCTCGCTGATAAAGTTCCGCGTTTCCATCAGCCAAATAACCCGCAGCTCCCTCTTGCTCGCTAAGCGTAGCGCACAGAGTTTTCAGCAGTTGGCTACCAAGATATTTCAAACTGGCCGATTCGCGCGCTGGAAATGATTGGCGTATATAATTTTCTACGCACTGTTCGAAGAAAGCATTAAATGCCAAGGATTGTGTTTTCAACTTGGCCAATTGATCTGTGGCCAGTGCAGAATGTTGCTGAATTTTTTCTAGCAACATCTCACTGATGCCCCGCATCCGCGCACTCACAAATAATCGCTCGGTAGCCATGTGTTGCATTAAAAGAATCAGCCCGGTTCCGGGAGCGCCCAGCACATTTTGTTCCGGAATTAGCGCGTTCTTTACTTGCATTCCACCAAGGCAACCAGGGTAAGCAAGTGTTGGTAGCGCCACTTCGCGCTCCACACCTGGTGTGTTCATCGGCAACAAGAACAATGTGTAACTAAATGGCGATCGATTTGGGGCTGTGCGTGCCAGCACTATCACTGCATCTGCAAAGGGCAGATTGGTGATGCCGCGTTTAACCCCGGTTAATGACCACCCCTGCTCTTTTTTCTCCGCGCTAAATTCAATGCCCTGCAAATCGCTGCCTGCTTGAGGTTCGGTCATCGCTAAAGCCAGAATCGCATCGCCGCGTAATGCTGGGGCTAGCCACTGTTCAGCGAGTTGTGGGCTGGCCTTTTCCATCAGGCACCGCGCGCCTATATCCAGATGCGATGTAATACATAAGCCGAGACTACCTGGTGCGTTGCGTGCAATGCGGTAATGTAAATGCAATTGCTTGCGCAGCTCGCCATCACCATAAGGTGCGGGCCATCCGGCAACCGATAAATTTGCCTTGGCTAGGGATTTCACCCATTCGCGCACTGGCCATTGCTGCTGGCCGTTAGTGAAATGAGTCTTCGTAGACTGCGCGAGCCACTGCTGCAGTTGCTGCGAGTATTGGTTATCCGTTAATTGCATTTCTGATCCTGTTAATCCGCCAATACAGCGGCCGGGGTGTAGGCACTGAAAAAATTGTTCCAGCGCGCTTCTTGATAGGCGTCGGCCAATTCACTGTCGTTGCGGTAGTGATTAATTCCGCCCAGATGTAAGCATTCGCCACTGATGGTCTGCAATAACTGGCGCGAATTCTCATAGCTGGCATGCGCCAGTTGTGTGAAATTGTGAGCCTCTTGCGCATCCAGTGCTGAGAACGCCAGCGCTTGTGCCATGGATAATTTTGCGCGGAGTGCGGCGAGCCGTTGTTGCAGTACATCCAGCTTCAATAAGGGGGCATTATTTGCCAAACGTTTGCGCAAAAATTCGATGCTGGTGGTCAGCACCGTTTCGCTGGTGTGGTTCTGGGCAATAGCTGCCAATGTGAGCTGTGTATTGCCCCTTTGTTGCATAAAATCACTATCCACGCTGCCAAGGTGCTGGGCCTCAGTGAGCTGCACATTTTCCAGTGAAATTCGTGCGATAAAATAATCACCGCTTGCCGAGACTGGTGCGCGCGCCAGAATTTTTAAACCAGTTGTGCCCAGAGGGAGACAAAAAATAGCCAAAGCTGATGAGTCGGGTGTGGTCAGCGGGATGAGTAAATATTCTGTGTCCACTCCTACTAAGCAGAGCGGTAATTCGCCTTGGATAATCCAATGCTTTCCAGTTTGTCGTGCGCTGGGATTAGTGGCGTGCCCCCAAGGTTGAATAATGCGCGCTGCTAATTTCTCCGCGTGCAATAGCTGCGTCGCTAGCGCGCGTGCATTGGCTGACCCAGCACTGAGGTGCTTGAGTAACGGATACACAGTGCATAGTTGGTGTAATGCCAAATCAGTGGCTGCACTTACACCGAATCCCGCGAGCCAGTTCGCCAGATGCACTTGATGCAGCAAGAGGCTTTCGTGTGAACCAGGGTCAATCAATGCTGCCACCAATCTTGTTTCACCCAGCAATCGAATAAGCTCATGGGGAGCTGGTGGAGTGTTTACCGGAGAATGAAGGTTGGTGGTGTGGGTAAAAGCCGCTGCGATCGAGTTGGATAGTTCGCTCGAGAGCAGCGAGTGCGTTGTGGTTTTCATTAGCACTCTTGCTCCTTGATCAGGTCATCAATTCTACTGATTTCCGCTTCGATAGCGTTAAAGTGTGCATTGGCGATGGCGCGTAGTTTTCGCACATTGATTTTGCCACTGGGGCTCAGCGGGAGCGAACTCACCTCTGCAACGAATGCGGCGCGCATATAGGCGGGCAGTGCATCATTGCAGCGATTTTTTAATTCAGATAAATCAGTCTCATTTTTTAATTTAACTACAACACCCAAGCACTCACCGCGCTGTGGATGATTAAGTGGAACTGCAATTGCTTCTTCAATGCCGGGTGTATTGAGGAAGGGTGTGATCACCTCGCCCAGATCTATGCGATAGCTATTTATTTTTACCTGATCATCGATTCGTCCAAGGAAAATTAATTCGCCGTGTTGGTTATAGCGAACCTTGTCGCCCGTACGATAAAAAGTGTCGCCATGGCGAGCAAACAAACGCAGTTCATTCAGGGTGGTACGATTCAGGTACCCAGTCATTACCTGCGAGCCGCTAATACAAAGCTCACCGCAATTAGCATCGTCAGTCGCTTGTGTATCAATAAACACCTCTATACCGGGAAGCGGTTTGCCGATTGGAAATGTGGAATAACCTAGCAAGCGTTCCTGGTTGATCTCAAAGACGGTGCAAACGCAAGTAGTTTCCGTAGGACCATAACCATTAAGCACCACTGCATTGGGCGAGTTGTGGAGCCAGCTGGCGATAGTGTTGGGGTTGAGCACTTCTGCGCCCGTCATAATGCAACGCAAATCCGTCCATTGGTGGTCGCTAAAACCGGGCATGCCGGCGAGCATGGTGAGCGTTGAACCTACTGCACAAAAATGGGTAATACGATTACTGGTGATGATATCGATAAAGCGGAAAGGCAATGGGATGCTCGGCCCCAACCACACCGATGCCCCTTGGTAAAGCGGTAGAAGTAAGTCGGCGATAGACACATCGAAATAGAGTGCCGAGGTATTCATGCAGCGTGAGCGATGATCAATGCCCATATAGCAATTTACTGCATGAAAAAAACTGTGCATTGCGCGCTGGCTAATTTGCACACCGTTGGGTACACCGGTTGAGCCTGAGGTGTAAAGCACGTAGGCATCTGCATCCATGTCCGGTGTTGGAAATTCCACCTCCACCGAACTCGCACGCGGAGTTGCATCAATATTTAATCGAGTCTGTGCGGGAAATAAATCCGTCGTCTGCTTATTCACAATAACGACCGTCGGTTGACAGTCTTCCAGAATCGATTGCAGTCGCTGTTTAGGTGAACTGGCATCTACCGGTACATAAGTTGCACCCGCAAGCAAAACGCCCACAATGGCAGCAACTGCGTCTACCGATTTGGGCAAGAGTATCACCACGCGATCGCGCGGTGCGACGCCCAGAATTTGCAACTGCCAGCCAATTTCCCGAGCCCGTGAATGTAATTCCCCAAAGCTTATTGATTGGCCGCCATCATTAACCGCCAAGGTATCCGCTTTTGCCTGTGCCCAGTGTGCGATTCTGTGAGTAAAGGCTTGCATTTACGCGGCTCTTTTTTGCACGAGGTTGGTCAACGCACCAAAGGATGCAAGCCCATCAATATCTTCTGCCGCCTGGCCAAAACCGAAACCAAATTGCTGACTTATTTTTACGCTCATTGAGACGGCGTCCATGCTGCTGAGGTTGTATTTGCTGATGAAATCATCGGTGGGTGCCAACTGAATATCCGTCACGGGAATACGCTTTACTTCGGCAATAATGGCAGTGATTTGCTGCTCGATTTGGATAACATTTAACGCGGTCATAGGAGTTCCTTTTAGTTAACTAAGCACAATAAAAAGTATTAGCGCTGGCTATAACTTAGCAGGCGCTTTTCTAGGTCAGCAGCGACGCGCGCTACTACGTCATCCGCAAGGCAGGGCTTGGGGTATACCAATCCAATACGTTGTGTACCAAGAAAATCGTAACAGTGAGCGACGATAGAGAAATTGGCCGACACCCGATTAGCTAGCATTAGATAATCACTGATTTCAATTCCAGGATAAGTTTCAGTAATGGCTACGTGACCCATATTGGTAATGCCTGCGTCTTGGGAAAAGTTTTCCAGCTGGGCAATCCTATGTGTTGCCGCTTCAAAGTCGGCGTAAAGTGTATCTACCCTATTTAAACAACTGGTGAAGATTTTATGCATCAGTTCGCGATCGTATTTTCGAGCGAAATCTACGAGGTTGTCGTTTATATCCAGTGATGTGGTAGCGATGGACATATAGCATCCGAGTGGGTTGGAATACTCGGGGTTAGTATCCTGCAAGAAACGCAGCGAGACCGCGGTGCCGAAATTGCAATGGGCGGCCACAACGCCCTGCGCGTGCAATGCTTGGCAAAGTGCCGCGCTAATCAGGGAGTGGAGTTTTATATTGTCGGCTTGCAGGGCCTTATCTAATGCTGCAATTTGTTCTTGCTTAAGTGTGACAAATTGCCAGCCGGTTCGACGATAATTGATAGGGCAAGATTTATCGTGTGGACGAGGCTCCGCTGTGGGTACTACCACAGGAGATGCATTTTGTTGCAGTAACTCGTCTACAGCTAATGGAAAATTAATTGGCTGCAATCTGGGCAGTGAAGCGTTGCTAATGACGGCCGACAAAATCTGAAAAAAGCGATTGGCAAGATCATGCATGCCATTCGCGTCAATAATTGCATGGTGGGCGCTAAATAAAAATACCTTCTGCCCGGTATGGCCAAGGCTCACCAACTGCGCTCGCCAGAGCGCTTTGTTTGGATCTATCGGCTGATCCAAGCATTCACTGATAACAGTATTTATATCGGCAGGCGTTTCTAACTGTAAGTGACGCACCGGAATATTGGAAAAAACTGCACTGCGATAGAACCACAGCTCCTCGTCGACTTTTCTGATAGTGCATTGAAGCGCTTCATAATGATCATAAAGATAGTTGGCAGCCTTCATGAATTGTTCGCTGGACACATTAGCTGAAAAAAAAATGGCCTGTGTCCCTTGCGTAGAACCGTTGAGGTTGGCATGGAACAGCGCCATCCGCATTTCAATCGCGCCTAACTTGCGCACTGCCTGCGTGGACAGGATCGCATTATTCACTGCAGTATTCATAACATGAGTTACCAAAAATAGTTGTGTGATCATGTTATAGAGACCCTATTGCGAAAGTAAATGTATAGGCTATGTAACATCTGACAGGTATTTAATTTCATGTCCAACGCTAGGATATCCGCATGTTCCACGTGTAAGAAGTCAGTGTGCATTTGCGCACAGCAAACCCATTACCTATGCGGATGAATTATTTTGATTGATGCGTCAAAGAGAAAATGGCTAATTGCTCTGTCAGTTTCCATGGGCGGCGTAATGTCCTCACTGGATACATTTATTCTTTATGTGGCCACACCGAATTTGCGAGGCATTTTTTCAGCTACTATCGCTGAGATCAGTTGGGTGAGCACCAGCTATGCGATTGCCTCCATGATATGCATGTTTCTGTCAGCTCGATTGGTGGAGCGCTTTGGTGGCAAAAATGTTTATCAAACCGGTTTGTTGTTTTTTGTTGGAGGCTCCATTTGCTGTTCGCTATCACACTCGCTAGAACAGTTAATTATGGCGCGCGTTATTCAAGGTTTGGGTGCGGGATTACTCTTGCCAGTAGAGGGTATGATCCTGCGCCGGACTTTTCCGCCTGCGCAACATGGATTGATAATGGGGCTCTATGGAACCTCGATAATGTTGGGGCCGGCACTGGGGCCAATGTTAGGCGGCATCATGATTGACCAATTCAGTTGGCAATTTATTTTTATAATCAATATTCCGATTGGAATTATCAGCGTCATTATGGTTCAGGAGTTTATGAGCAATCAGGAAGAAGGAACTACGCAAAAAAAACTGCCCCTCGATCTAACAAGTCTGTTTCTTCTGGCGGTAGCTGTCGTTAGTTTGATCTGGCTACTTGAGCGTGGCGATCGCACGCTGTGGTTAGAAGATGATTTCAATATGACATTAATGCTGATTGCAGCAGGTAGCTGGACGATGCTGCTCGCACATTCATTCTCAATTAGTCAGCCATTATTGGATTTCAAAATTCTGATTCATCGTACGTTTGCTGCCGCCAATCTACTGAATTTTTTTGCGGCCTTTATGATTACCGGAACGCTCTTTGTATTGCCTATTTATATGCAGGAGTTATTACTTTTTTCGCCGACCCAAGCGGGTACATCTATGGCGCCACGCGCACTGGTAATGATGTTGGCGTTCCCATTGGTAGGCTGGTTATTCAATAGGGTGCCAACAAAACTATTAATTTCTTTTGGTTTATCGATGGGAATTCTAAGCGGCATTATGATGGCGGACTTTACTTTCGAGTCCGGTTGGCATGACATGATTTTGCCGCAAATCGTGCAGGGTATAGGTGCTGCATTTATTCTCGGTCCAGTTACCACGGCGGCATTGATCAGTATTCCTAAAGAGAAAATGCCTGCGGCGGCAGCATTAGAATCCACCACCCGACTACTGGGTAGTACGATTGGCATAGCTGTTTTTGCAAGTTTAATTACCCAGTTTGAAATGCTCAATTGGGAAAATTTGCGGCATCACGTCACTTGGTTCAATACCGTTTTGTACAAGCGCTTTGGTGATGTTGTTGAGTTTTATCTCGCTCACACAGCAAGCGTTGAGCACGCAAAAGAAATGGGTTATCGCGCATTGCGTGATCGTGTTAACCAACAAGTACTGTCACTCACCTATATGAATATGTTTCAAATGGTTGTGCTTGGATTTGTGTTTATGGCCGTTATATCACTCTTTATTTCATCGAAAAAACTCAACAACCAGATTAAATAGCAAACAGGATTTTAGTAATGTCTGATGCAGAGAATACTTCTACCAATAGAGCAAAGCCAAAACTGATTGACACCTTCCTGCAGCTTGACTACCGCTACAAGGTGGGCTTGGTAATTTTGTTGGTTGTTTGTGGGATGGGCGCCCGCAGCTTTGCAACACGTGACATGCTGACTACTGATAATGCCATTGTGCAGTGCGACATTATTGATGTGGTTGCAGAGGTGCGTGGGGTTATTGAGGCTGTAAAATTTAAAGATGACCAGCAAGTAAGCGCTGAAGATATTGTGATTAAATTAGATAGTAGCCAGTATGCAGCAGAGCTGAATAGAGCGCGCGCTTCACAGGAGCTGGAAGTTGCTAAATTTACTCAAGCTAGTAACGAGGTGGAACTTACCCGCATTGAAATAGACAAGCAGTTGCTCAGCGCCAAAACTGATGTCGATTCTGCTTCTGCTATCTTAAAATCCACGGAGGCATCTATTGAACAAGCGGTGCAGGAACTGGAATCCACTAAAGCTGATTTGGGTTACTTAAAAGAAAACTATGAAAATATAAGTAAATTGTTTGCACAGCAAGTAACTTCCAGAAATGAATACACAAATGCTAAACGACTTTATGAAGCAAAAGAAGCCATGCGCGCTGCATTGGAATCAAAAATAGTACAAACGCGTAGTCAGCATAAGTCGCAAGAATCCAAGGTGGAGGATGCTGAAAAAACCTATTCCGCATTACAGGAATCAAAAAAGAAATTATTGGAAAATATTCAAGCAAAAGCTAACGAAGCAAAGGCTTCAATGTCGTTTGCACAGGCCGAATATGATCTGGCAAGAATTAACTTGGAGCGAACAGAGATTCGTGCCAAACGTACTGGCTACATTTCTAATCGTCGCACCTCCAG
>CAIOHY010000530.1 GCA_903858205.1 uncultured Cellvibrio sp. | reverse complement strand
CACACCCTGCGTTTTCATTACCCAATCAATCACTGAACCACCGGCGCCACAGCCAAAGCAGTTGAACAGGTTGGATTTTGGGGTGATCACACAGGATGGTGTCTTGTCCTCATGGAAGGGGCAGCACAGCGCGAAGTCCTTACCTTGTTTGACCAGGCTATAACCTTGACCCTCGGCCAGCCGCACCAGCGATACCTCAGATTTGATCCGCTCAATCACCCCATCTGCTATGCGCGCCATAAAAACCCCATTTTGCTAAAAACCTGTCAATACCCTTATACACTAAATGTATACTATATTTTCTGGGCGCAAGAATATACACTTGATGTATATTAAATCAAGCGCTATTGGAGGGGATGTGAAAAACAGGGTTTACACTTTTGAGCATGATAATCGGCCAAGGAGCCTACCCATGCCCAAACAGAATCTTGATGACCTTACTGAATTTGGTAAACGGCTATCCGCGTTACGCAAACAGGCTGGTTACACGCAAACCGAGCTAGCGCAAGAACTGGGAGTATCTCAGCGAATGATTTCCCACTATGAAGGCCACACCGAGTACCCGCCTGCCAGCTTACTACCGAATCTGGCAAAGTTGCTCGGTGTAACCTCTGATGAATTACTTGGCATAGCGCCACTGAAAAAGACTCGACAGCCAGACACTCGGTTATTGCGCCGCCTACAGCAAATTGAGAAGCTGGACAGCAGCAAGAAACGACAAGTGTTGCAAATGATCGACACCATGATTGAACATGCACAACTCACACAGCAAACCACTGACGGGAGCAACCCTCATGCAAACACTTAAACAAATCGTTCACGATATTGCCGACCACCTGCCAGAACAAGCCACCTTTGACGATGCCATGTATGCGCTTTATGTGCGTCAGAAGTTAGAGCGTTCACTGGAAGCCGCCAAAGAAGGCAAAGTGACGTCTCAAGAAGATATGGAAAAGCGGTATCTGAACTATGCGGGTTGAGTGGTCAGATTTCGCCCGCGATGATTTGGATGATCTTGTGGAGTACATCAGCAGGGATTCGGCATTTTATGCGCGGCAATTCGGTGAGAAGGTGGTGCTAGCCACTCGACGACTAGGCGACTTTCCCGAAAGCGGTCGCAGAATTCCCGAAGCTGATGACGATTGCCTGCGTGAAATTATTGTGCAGGGGTATCGTGTTATGTATCGCTTTGAAGCGGATACTGTATTAATTCTCGCCGTCATGCACGGCAGTCGTGATTTGAGCAACACAAGTAACCAACCTTGGTAAAATTTCAATGAAACTTCCAATCCCCTAGCAGCTATGACCGCTAGTGGTTGGGAATGCTTTTAAATTGAATAGAAAGAAAAGTACCCCAAACGCTATCCTGCACAGCCCCATTTCCCTCTCTCTTTTTTCGTTAACGAAAATAACAGGTACAAAAAAGCCAGCGCATTATTTATGGGCTGGCTTTGGGGTAGTAATTTTTTAAAAGAAATTTAAAATCAGTTGAGAATAGATTATTAATGAGTAACAGCTTTTATTCCAGTATCAATGATGGCAACCACAGGCCGATAAGTCCATGCTTCTATCATTTCGTTATTTTCATTAATTATATAATCTGCCTTTCCTCCTGTTGGTGTGAACAAAGCCAGCTGCAAAATGATTCGCCCTTCTTCTGTGCATGTAATTTTATTAACTAAATAGCTAGGCACACTTATGGCACCATGCTTTTCAAACTTAACGAGTGGAGGCAAAACATCTCCATTTTCATCATTGCGATAAAAATATTTAACTTGTCCGCAATTTTTAACGGTTTCCTCTCGATACATTTTCTCAAGATTAGGCGTGTTTGGTAATTTTGAACGCCCATCAAGATATAACGTATCCATCTCATTCAATTTCTTATTAGTAAAAGGCAAGAGTTTCTTAAACTCTTGCTGATCAATTTCGGCTGCCTTCAACCTATAGCGACCACCCTTAAAATCTACTTTTTGAACCGTTTTACCCTCAAGGATTACATAAGGAACACTTTGCGCATTAAAACGCATATCGAAGGTGAACAGAGGTGCATACACCTCCCTTTTATCTGGAGCAAGAACCCATTCTTCATCAGCCTGATTGAGGTTTGGCTCAATACCAAACAATGTTGGGATTTCTTGTTCAGCGCCTGTTGCAGGATCAATATAAACCAGTGGCTCCGCTGCTATTGATGTACTCATAACAAAAGCAAACGCTATAACAATTTTCCTAAATAACATCATATTAATAATTTCCAGAATTTTTCTTTTTATACAAAGCTGGTGCAGTGGAGTCCGGCTTTGCCAAATTGCCATCATGATACCCTCTATAAGCCTCAGCCGCTCGGTCAAGGGATGACCATTTAGGGCTGGTTTGCTTATAAAAATGCGAATACAAATTTGCCGTAGCATCCAAATTGACTTTCCAATCCAAAGCGACACTTTTGTATGAGTAAATATTACTTCTAGCCATTCTATTTAATCCATCTACAGCTGTTGAAGTGACTTGTCCCATACCCACAGCACTACTATTGAAATTTGGAGTTAAATTAACCAATGGTTTACCGGCTTTAAACTGAATTCCACCGCCGCTTTCTACGTTTAATACGCCTTGTAAATCAATCGTGCTAATTTTGTATTTATCCGCTGCAATTTGTATTTGCGCATTTAGCTCATCCGCTGTTGGGTTAACACCCATAAATGCGACGGGCATAGAACCTTTCGCTAACATATTATTAAATAGTTTCTGATTCGCCAATGTTGTAGGTCCAGCCATACCCAAAATTGGTTGATCCAACCCTCCATAAACCAGCATTTGCATTTGGCCTTCTCTAACATGTACACCTTTTTCACCGTTAGTAAAATTGAGCGGCAGAAGTGAATCACTTGGCATGCTTACAGTATTCAATGTCGGCGCTGAACCAAACCCCAGCCCCATCAACGTATCATCCACAATCCCTAAATAATCCACTGACGGAATGGCAGATCGACCCGATGCCGGCGAAATATATTTCAACTGCTCCGGTGAACTCAACGCATAACCGGAATTCATTCCCTGCGCGGTAAATGGATCTGCCGCGTAGGATACAGTACCGGTTTCAAAGTTCCACTCACCGATGGACTGGTCAGGAGCCTGGGCTTGCATTTCTTGTAACCAGTTCCACTCATCAATTGAGCCGCCATTAAGCAAGAAGTTTTTATCGATATCGGTGCTTAATGTCATCGCTAGCGGATCATTTGCATCCGCCGTCCAGCCTAATGAGTTTTCATCAAATTGGCCGAGTGTTGCGGACGGATCATATTCACCCATATTATCAAAGTTGAACTCTTTGCCTGCACTCGGTTTTTCCACCTTAGGCGTACTCAGCTTATTCACCAGCCAACTCGCCGACGCATTCCCAAAGGCATCTTCGGCAAACGCCGACGCTACTTGTCGTACTGACACGATTTTTTCTAAAGGCATCAATATCTTAAAGAGCATTCGCGCACCGGCCGCACGACTTTACTAAAAAAATTCCCTAGAT
>CAIOHY010000529.1 GCA_903858205.1 uncultured Cellvibrio sp. | reverse complement strand
TACGCCGAAATGATCCGAGCCGATGCCCAGAGCCCGAGCTACATCGCCATGGGTGCCGTCTTCCCCACCAGCTTGAAAAACATGCCGACTGCGCCTCAAGGGCTGGGGCGCTTGGGTGCTTATGCAAAGCTCATGCAGGGCCACAGTTTGGTGGCCATTGGCGGCATAAATGACACCCGCTTTGCCGATGTGCGCCGCACGGGTGTGGGTTCGATTGCCGTGGTGCGCGCTTTGGTGACGGCTGCCGATCCAGAGGGCGCAGCGCGGGACTTGATGCGGCGATTGGCTGGCATTTAGTGGTTGTGTAGCTCTGTAGACGTTTTCTGATTTGACAGCGTCTTCAGCTTGTTTCAAGGGCGGTTAGCACGGCCCTATGAAGAAAAAAAGAGGGGTTGCCAAACGGCAACCCCTCTTTTTTATTGGCTCCTCGACCTGGGCTCGAACCAGGGACCTACGGATTAACAGTCCGGCGCTCTACCGACTGAGCTATCGAGGAATATATTCGGTTTTTTAGCAACAGCCTTGATGCAATAAAACCCAAAATAAAGGTTTTCACTTAGCTATTTCAATGAAAGCATTGTAGCAAAAAATTTGTGCGGGACCCATTTGTAGACGCACGTTATCAATTGTTCACGCAATCAACAGTTGCCAAATCAGACGAAGGCAAGAGTGAATTGACTCTGATCTTAAAGTTTGCTTTTTGCTTGCAGCCGCCGAGTTCATCAACCAGATCGAGATACCTAAACCTCTTCAATCGCCGCCAAATACTTATTGATCACAATCTGCTCATCAAACATCGTCACCATCTTGGCGCGGCCTCGTTGGCCCATCTCTGAACGCTGCTCTGTAGACAACGACAACATCAGGTCCATCTTTGCAGCCAGGTCCGCCGCATCACGAACCTTGCAGAGTAAACCATTGACGCCATGATCCACCACCTCACGGCAGCCCACAGCATCGGTAGTGATGATCGGGCAGGCCATGGCCGCAGCTTCCAGCAAGGTTCGGGGCGTACCCTCTCGGTATGAGGGCAATACAACGCAATCGGCTGTGGCAAGCTGGGTGCGCACGTCGTCACTCACACCCAAATAATTCACAACACCTTCAGCGACCCAGGCATCCATCTCGATATGTGAAATAGCCGTTGGGTTTTGAACGTCTACAAATCCCAATAAACAAAATTCGGCCAATGGCCAGCTCTGGCGAAGCAATCGGGCAGCCTCCACGTACTCCCCCACCCCTTTGTCGCGCAACATGCGTGCAATCAGTAAAAAGCGAAATTTGGATTCATCTCCCTGGCCAACCGTTTTGGGCCTGGGTGTGAAACGATTCAGATCAATTCCCGAGCCAGGCAGCAAGTCAGTCATTTCGGCGCGGACTAATCCGCCGGAGATGAACAATTGACGGTCGTCGTCATTTTGAAAAAACACTTTGGCAGATCGCATTAAAGCCGCACGGTACATCCAGCGGACCACCCGCAACAGCCAACCGTCTTTGATAAACACGGCACCCAACCCGGCAATGTTGTTAATCACCGGTATGCGCAGCATGTGCGCCGCCAGCGAACCATAAACATTGGGCTTCACTGTGTAACCCAGATATACATCGGGTCGTTCGCTGCGCATGAGCCACAAAAAACGCCATAAGAGGATCAGGTCCCTACCGGGGTGGGTTCCTTGGTTATCCATTGGCATGGGCATATAACGGCAGCCCAATTCCGCGAGGCGCGCAGAATGTTCGTCTACCGGTGCGACCGCAATTACCTCGTACCCGCTGGCAACCATGGCGCGAATCAAGTTGCTGCGAAAGTTGACAAGGTTCCAGGCGGTGTTGATGCAAATGATGATTTTCAAATGGTG
>CAIOHY010000528.1 GCA_903858205.1 uncultured Cellvibrio sp. | reverse complement strand
GGTGGTGCCCAGGGTACAGTTTCTGTATCTGAAGTTGCCTTCGGTAGAGAGTTCAATCAAGACTTGGTTCACCAAACTGTTGTTGCCTACATGGCTGGTGCCCGCCAAGGTACTAAAGCGCAAAAGACTCGCGCTGAAGTGTCTGGTGGTGGCAAAAAGCCTTGGCGTCAGAAAGGTACCGGTCGTGCGCGTGCTGGTACCATCCGCAGCCCAATCTGGCGCGGCGGCGGTGCTACATTTGCTGCCAAGCCACGCAATTTTGAGCAAAAACTTAACAAGAAAATGTACCGCGCTGCTCTGCAGTGCATTCTGTCTGAGTTGAATCGTCAGGATCGTTTGATTGTTGTTGAAAGTTTCGATGTGGACGCACCAAAAACCAAGTCATTAGTTCAAAAGCTGGCTCAATTTAATTTGACTGATGCTTTGATCATTACTGAAGAAATGAGTGAAAACCTGTTTCTTGCATCGCGCAACCTTTACAAGGTTGGCGTGATTGATGTGCAGGGCGTTGATCCTGTAAGTCTGATCGGTTTTGACAAGGTAATCGTTACTGTTCCTGCTCTGAAAAAATTCGAGGAGATCCTGGGATGAACCAAGAACGCATTTATAAGGTGTTGCTAGGTCCTGTGGTTTCTGAGAAGTCAGCTGCAGCCGGTGAGACTAGTAACCAAGTGGTTTTCAAAGTATTGGCTGATGCTAATAAAGTGGAAATTAAAGCCGCAGTTCAAGCATTGTTCAACGCTAAAGTTGAGTCGGTAAATGTATTGAATGTTAAGGGCAAAACCAAGCGTACACGCTACGGAATCGGCAAGAGAAGCGATTGGAAAAAAGCGTATGTACGTCTTGAGCAAGGTCAAGAAATCGACTTTGCGGTAGCTGAGTAAGGGGATTGTTGCAATGCCAATTGTAAAATGTAAACCAACCTCTCCAGGTCGCCGCTTTGTAGTAAAAGTCGTCAATCCGGATTTGTACAAGGGTGATCCTTACGCACCTCTGCTGGACAAAAAGTCCAAGTCAGGTGGTCGTAACAATACCGGTCGCATTACTACTCGCCATGTTGGTGGCGGCCATAAACAACATTACCGTGTAGTTGATTTCCGTCGCAATAAAGACGGCATCCCTGCAACTGTCGAGCGCATTGAGTACGATCCAAATCGTACCGCTTATATTGCTCTCGTATGTTATGCAGATGGTGAGCGTCGCTACATTATTGCGCCCAAAGGTTTGAGCGCTGGTGACAAAATTGAGTCGGGTAATGCCGCGGCCATCAAGCCAGGTAATGCTCTTCCAATCCGTAACATCCCGTTGGGTAGTGTAATTCACTGTGTTGAGCTTAAGCCTGGTAAGGGTGCTCAAATTGCTCGTTCTGCTGGTGCTTCGGCTCAGTTGGTGGCGCGCGATGGTGCTTACGCAACTTTGCGTTTGCGCAGCGGTGAAATGCGTAAAGTGTTGAGTGATTGTCGCGCAACTCTGGGTGAGGTCTCTAACAGTGAGCACAATTTGCGTTCATTGGGCAAGGCTGGCGCCAAACGTTGGCTTGGCATTCGTCCTACTGTTCGCGGTGTTGCGATGAACCCGGTAGATCACCCAATGGGTGGTGGTGAAGGCCGTACTTCTGGCGGACGTCACCCAGTTTCACCATGGGGTACTCCAACCAAGGGTTACAAAACGCGCAAAAACAAGCGCACCGATAACATGATTGTTCGTCGTCGCGATAAGAAATAAGCGTCGACTTAACAGCTGAGTAGAGGAAGTCACAGTGCCACGTTCACTGAAAAAAGGTCCTTTTATCGATCTTCACCTGATTAAGAAGGTCGAAGCTGCGATCGCGAGTAATGATCGTCGTCCAATTAAAACCTGGTCGCGCCGTTCCATGATTATGCCGGAAATGGTGGGTTTGACTTTGGCTGTGCACAATGGGCGTCAGCATGTTCCGGTCCTGGTTAACGAAGAAATGGTTGGCCATAAGCTTGGCGAATTTGCAGCAACTCGCACTTATCGTGGTCATGCCGCTGATAAGAAAGCGAAAAAACGCTAATCGAGGTATACGATGGAAGTAGCAGCAAAATTAAGCGGTGCTCGTCTGTCGGCGCAAAAAGCGCGTTTGGTTGCTGATCAAATTCGCGGTAAAGGCGTTGAAGACGCGCTTGATATCCTGGCTTTTAGTACCAAGAAAGGCGCAGAGATAATCAAGAAAGTGCTCGAATCTGCAATTGCAAATGCTGAGCACAACGAAGGCGCTGATGTTGATGAGTTGAAAGTAAAAACGATTTTTGTGGATGAGGGTGTAAGCCTGAAACGCATTAAGCCACGCGCCAAAGGCCGTGCTGATCGTATTACCAAACGTACTTGTCATATCACCGTTAAAGTAGCCGATAAGTAAGAGAGCGCGTTATGGGTCAGAAAGTACATCCAAACGGTATTCGTCTGGGGATCATCAAAAAGCATACTTCTATTTGGTATGCCGATGGCACCGATTACGCAGACAAACTCAACATCGACTTGAAAGTGCGTGCGTACATTCAAGACAAGCTTGCTAGTGCGTCAGTTAGCCGCGTAGATATTGAACGCCCCGCTAATACTGCGCGCATTACTATTCACACTGCCCGTCCAGGTATTGTGATTGGTAAAAAAGGCGAAGATGTTGATAAGTTGCGCGCTGAAGTAAGCAAGCAAATGGGCGTGCCTGTTCATATTAATATTGAAGAGATTCGCAAGCCCGATTTGGATGCAGCTTTAGTGGCACAAGGCGTGGCTCAGCAATTAGAGCGTCGTGTAATGTTCCGTCGTGCGATGAAGCGCGCGGTTCAAAACGCAATGCGTCAAGGTGCTGAAGGTATCAAAATCCAAGTGGGTGGCCGCTTGGGTGGTGCCGAAATCGCTCGTAGTGAGTGGTATCGCGAAGGTCGTGTACCTCTGCATACTTTGCGTGCAGACATCGACTATGCAACAGCAGAAGCGAGCACCACCTACGGTATCATTGGTGTGAAAGTGTGGATTTTCAAAGGCGAAGTTATCGGTGACGTTACTGAAACCGAAGCAGCGTCCAAGAAAAAAGCCGCTAAATCCAAGTAAGGGGTACGCATCATGTTACAACCTAAGCGTACAAAGTTTCGCAAGCAGATGAAAGGCCGCAACCGCGGTCTGGCCCAGCGTGGCTCCAAGGTTAGCTTTGGTGATTTTGGCTTGAAAGCAACTGGTCGCGGTCGCATTACTGCGCGTCAAATCGAAGCAGCACGTCGTGCGATGACTCGTCACGTTAAGCGTGGCGGTAAAATCTGGATCCGTGTGTTCCCCGATAAGCCGATTACAGCTAAACCACTCGAAGTTCGTATGGGTAGCGGTAAAGGTGGTGTTGAATACTGGGTAGCGCAAATTCGTCCTGGCAAGGTTCTTTATGAGATGGACGGTGTAAGCGAGGAATTAGCTCGTGAAGCCTTCGCTCTTGCTGCGGCTAAATTGCCAATTACAACAACATTTGTTAAACGTTCGGTGATGTGATGAAAGCTTCAGAACTCCGCGAAAAATCCGTCGAAGAGCTGAATGGCGTCTTGTTGGAACAATTGAAAGAACAGTTCAAGTTGCGTTTGCAAGCTTCAACTGGCCAATTGAACCAATCGCACTTGCTTACGCAAGCTCGCAAAGACATCGCTCGCATCAAGACGGCGCTTAGTCAAAAGGCAGGTAAGTAACGATGACTCAAGAAACTAAAGTGGCTCGTACACTGACTGGCAAAGTTGTCAGCGATAAGATGGATAAAACCATCACCGTGTTGATTGAGCGTCGTGTAAAGCATGAGCTTTATGGCAAGTACTCTACTAAATCATCCAAGCTTCATGCTCACGATGAAAATAACGAGTGCAAGACTGGCGATATAGTGACTGTGTCTGAGTCGCGTCCCCTGTCGAAAACCAAGACCTGGTCTTTAGTGAAAATAGAAGAGCGCGCTTCAGAAGTCTAAGACTTCCGCGCTTTTGTAAGTCAGTTTCGGAGACGGACGATGATTCAAACAGAAAGCTACTTAGATGTTGCTGACAACAGCGGTGCTCGCCGTGTCATGTGCATCAAGGTTCTTGGCGGCTCTCACCGTCGCTATGCGGCGGTTGGTGACATCATCAAAGTGACCGTTAAGGAAGCAATTCCTCGCGGCAAGGTGAAGAAAGGCCAAGTAATGAAGGCAGTTGTTGTACGCACCAAAAAAGGCGTGCGTCGTCAAGACGGTTCATTAATCAAGTTTGACGATAATGCTGCCGTACTGCTGAATAACCAAGATGCTCCGATTGGTACCCGTATTTTCGGACCCGTGACTCGTGAGTTGCGTGGCGAGAAATTTATGAAAATCATTTCTTTGGCTCCTGAAGTGCTGTAAGCACTTTACGCTAAAGAGTCGAGGGCAGATAAATGCGTAAAATTAAACGTGATGACGAAGTGATTGTTGTCGCCGGACGTGACAAGGGCAAGCGCGGTAAAGTGGTTCGCGTATTGGCCGAAGATCGTTTGATCGTAAGCGGCATCAACATGATCAAGAAGCACCAAAAACCTAACCCACAATTGGGCGTTGCTGGTGGAATCGTTGAAAAAGAAGCTGCGATTCATGCTTCTAATGTTGCCATTTACAATCCGGCAACAAAGAAAGCTGACCGCGTAGGTTTCAAAGTGCTTGAGAATGGCGACAAAGTTCGTGTTTTCAAATCCAATGGCGAAACCCTAGGGGCGTAATGAAACATGGCTAGGTTAAAAGAGCTTTACGTTAAAGAACTCGCCCCTAAACTCAAAGCTGAGTTGGGCTTGGCAAATGTGATGGAAGTTCCACGCATTACCAAAATCACTCTGAATATGGGTGTTGGCGAAGCAACCGGCGACAAGAAAATTCTTGATAACGCCGTTAACGATCTGGTGAAAATTGCTGGTCAGAAAGTAGTTGTTACCAATGCGCGCAAATCTATTGCGGGTTTTAAAATCCGTGAAGATTGGCCAATTGGTTGCAAAGTAACTCTGCGTTCAGATCGTATGTACGAATTTTTAGATCGTCTGATTACTATCGCGATTCCGCGTATTCGCGATTTCCGTGGTATTAGTCCAAAGCAATTTGATGGACGCGGTAACTTTTCAATGGGTGTGACTGAGCAAATTATTTTCCCGGAAATTGACTACGACAAAGTAGATCGTTTACGCGGTTTGGATATTTGTATCACCACTACTGCTCGCACCGACGAAGAAGGTCGCGCGCTGTTGAAAGCATTTAACTTCCCTTTCAAAGGTTAAGGTGACGTCATGGCTAAGAAATCTATGATTGCACGCGAAGTTAAACGTGCAGAAACCGTGAAAAAATTTGCTGCCAAGCGCGCAGAATTGAAAGCGACTATCGTTAGCCCTTCATCTACTGAAGAGCAAGTATGGGAAGCGCAAATCAAACTGCAAAAAATGCCTCGCGATGCCAGCGCATCTCGTCAACGTAATCGTTGCCGTGTGACTGGTCGTCCTCATGGTGTTTACCGCAAATTCGGCCTGTGCCGTCACAAATTGCGCGAAGCAGCCATGCGTGGTGATGTCCCCGGCTTGGTTAAGGCCAGCTGGTAAGCCTCGGCTTAATTTTAGGAGCAGAATCTGATGAGCATGCAAGATCCAATGGCAGATATGCTGACACGTATTCGCAACGCGCAAAACGTGGGTAAAGCAGCTGTAACCATGCCTTCTTCAAAATTGAAAGTAAGCGTGGCGAAAGTACTCTCTGATGAGGGTTACATTAATGGTTTTTCAATCAGTGAAGGCGCTAAGCAAGAGCTGACTGTTGAGCTGAAATACTTTGAAGGCAAGCCAGTTATTGTTGAGCTTGACCGTGTAAGCCGTCCTGGCTTGCGTAATTATGCTGGTAAAGCAGCGCTGCCAACCGTTCGCGGTGGTTTGGGTATCGCAATTGTTTCTACCAGTAAAGGTGTAATGACTGATCGTGCTGCACGCGCCGCTGGCGTGGGTGGCGAAGTCCTCTGCACAGTATTCTAATTGGGAAATCGTCATGTCACGAGTTGCAAAAAGTCCGGTTGAAGTACCTGCTGCAGTGACTGTCACTCTTAACGGGCAGTCTCTGTCCGTTAAAGGCAGCAAAGGTACATTGGCGCTGCAAGTTCACGCGAGTGTAGAAGTTAAGCACGATAATAACGTGCTTACTTTTGCTCCGCGCGATGGTGCCAAGCAGTCAGATGCGCTAGCAGGCACTACCCGTGCGCTAGTTAATAACATGGTTCGCGGTGTTACCCAGGGCTTCGAAAAGAAGTTGACTCTGGTTGGCGTTGGTTATCGTGTTAAAGCAGAAGGCAATACTGTAAACCTGTCTGTGGGTCTTTCTCATCCGGTTAATTACGCTCTCCCCGCAGGCGTTACCGTAGAAACCCCAAGTCAGACCGAGATAGTACTGAAAGGCACAGACAACCAATTGCTTGGTCAGGTTGCCGCTGAAATCCGCGCCTATCGTGAACCTGAGCCTTACAAGGGCAAAGGAATCCGTTATTCGGACGAAGTAGTACTGCGTAAAGAAGCTAAGAAGAAGTAGGGCTAGGATATGAGCGATAAGAAGCAAACCCGTCTTCGCCGTGCACGCCGTGCCCGCGCCAAGATTCGTGAATTAGGTGTTACGCGTTTATCTATCCATCGTACTCCTCGTCATATTTATGCACAGCTGATCTCTGGTGATGGTGCAAAAGTATTGGCAAGCGCTTCTACTCTGGATAAAGATTTACGCAGTGGCAAAACTGGCAACGCTGATGCAGCCAAAGCTGTAGGTGCTCTGATTGCAGAGCGCGCTAAAGCAGCTGGTGTTACTCAAGTAGCATTTGACCGCAGTGGTTTCAAATACCATGGCCGCGTTAAAGCACTTGCTGACGCTGCTCGTGAAGGCGGACTGGAATTCTAAAGGTGAGATATGGCATACGCTAAGAAAGAAGAAGACAACAACGAAGGCTTGCAAGAAAAACTAGTCCAAGTTAATCGTGTTGCTAAAACTGTTAAGGGTGGTCGTATCTTTCAATTTACTGCACTGACTGTTGTTGGTGATGGTAATGGCAAGGTTGGCTTTGGTCGCGGTAAAGCGCGCGAAGTTCCTATCGCAATTCAAAAAGCGATGGAAGCTGCACGTCGCAACATGATCAGTGTTGAGTTGAATGGTGACACCATTCAATACCCAACTAAAGGTGCTCATGGTGCTTCCAAGGTTTACATGCAACCAGCTTCGCAAGGTACTGGCGTTATCGCTGGCGGCGCTATGCGCGCCGTACTGGAAATCGCTGGTATTCAGAACGTTCTGTCCAAGTGCTACGGCTCTACCAATCCGGTTAACGTAGTTCGCGCCACTTTTAATGCGTTGAAAGAAATGACTTCTCCGGAAGCTGTTGCTGCGAAACGCGGTAAGAGTGTTGAAGATATTCTGAACTAATCGATTCATTCGATTACTAGAAGGCGGAATTCACTATGTCTAAGAAAATGATTAAAGTGACCCAGATTAAGAGCACTGCTCATCGTCTGGAAAGCCATAAGGCCTGCGTTAGAGGTCTTGGTTTGCGTCGCATCCGTCACACTGTTGAAGTTGAAGATACTCCATCAGTTCGTGGCATGATAAACGTAGTTAACTATCTGGTTAAGGTAGAGGGAGAATAAGATGCGTCTGAATACCCTTAGCCCGGCACCGGGCAGTACGCACGCGAAAAAGCGTGTTGGTCGCGGTATCGGTAGTGGTTTGGGTAAAACTGCTGGTCGTGGTCACAAAGGTTTAAAATCTCGTTCTGGCGGCTCTGTAAGACCAGGTTTCGAAGGCGGTCAAATGCCTTTGCAAATCCGCCTGCCTAAATACGGTTTCACTTCTCGTATTGGCTTGGTTACTGGAGAAATCCGTTTGTCAGAATTGAATGCGGTTGAAGGTTCAGTTGTTGATATCGAGACTCTGAAACAAGCAGGTTTGATTAGCTCTGTAATCAAACGTGCCAAGATTTTCGCCTCAGGCGAAGTCAAAAAAGCTGTCACTGTTAAGGGCCTGTCTGTATCTAAAGGTGCTAAAGCAGCGATTGAAGCCGCTGGCGGAACAGTAGAAGAGTAACGAGGCGCGAATGGCAACTCCAGGTAATCTGCCATTAGCAAATCAAAGAGGCTTGGGCGAGCTTTGGGCTCGCCTACGCTTTTTGTTTCTGGCAATAGTGATTTATCGTATTGGTACTCACATACCAGTGCCAGGTTTAGATCCCGAGCGAATTGCAAATCTGTTTAATCAAAATCAAGGCACTATCCTAGGCATGTTTAACATGTTCTCCGGTGGCGCTCTGGAGCGGATGAGTATTCTCGCCTTAGGTATCATGCCCTACATTTCTGCATCGATTATTATGCAGTTGCTAACGGCAGTTACTCCTTCATTGGAGCAGTTGAAGAAAGAGGGTGATGCTGGTCGTCGTAAGATCAATCAATATACTCGCTACTTCACAGTGGTTTTGGCAAGCGTTCAAGCATTGGCGATGGCTGTAAGTTTTTCCTCCTATGCGTTTGGCGGAGAGCCTAGCTTTTCTTACTACTTTATTGCAGTGGTTTCTTTGGTGACCGGTGCAGTATTCATGATGTGGTTGGGCGAGCAGGTTACTGAGCGTGGTATCGGCAATGGTATTTCCATGTTGATCTTCGCAGGCATTGTCGCTGGTATGCCCAGCGCAATAGGTCAAGCGTTTGAGAGTGCAAGACAAGGTGATTTACATATTATCGCCCTGTTAATTGTCAGTATTCTTGCAATTGCTGTTATCTGGTTCGTGGTTCGTATTGAGCGCGGTCAACGCCGCATCACAATCAACTACGCGAAGCGTCAACAGGGTCGTCAGGGTTACGCTGCACAGAGCAGCCACTTGCCATTAAAAATCAATATGGCGGGTGTAATTCCGGCGATTTTTGCCAGTAGTATTTTGTTGTTTCCCGCATCAATTGCCCAATGGTTTGGCCAGGGTGGTGACGGAGTGGTAAACGAAATGCTACAGGAGATGGCTCTCGCAATCGGTCCAGGCCAACCACTCTATATTTTGTTTTTCGCTGGACTGATTACGTTTTTCTGTTTCTTCTACACGGCGTTGATGTTTAATCCGAAAGAAGTTGCAGACAACTTGAAAAAGTCGGGTGCTTATATTCCTGGTATTCGTCCGGGTGAGCATTCCGCTAAATATATTGATAGTGTCCTTACTCGCTTAACTGTGGTTGGTGCTATCTATATGTCGGCAGTTTGTCTGTTGCCTGAGTTCCTCGTAGTTGCCACTGGTGTGCCATTCTACTTGGGTGGAACTTCACTACTGATCGTAGTGGTTGTAGTGATGGATTTTATGTCTCAGGTCCAGGCTCACTTGATGTCTCATCAATATGAATCATTGATGAAGAAGTCAAATTTGAAAGGATATGGCAGCGGCAACGCACGCTAATCCGCGATATTGAGGTTGAATCATGAAAGTTCGTGCTTCTGTTAAAAAGATTTGTCGCAACTGCAAAATGGTGCGTCGCAACGGTGTTCTGCGTGTAATTTGCAACGTTGAGCCACGTCACAAGCAGCGTCAAGGCTAATACTTAACGCTTCGGCGTCGAAGTCCAGGCAGGTGCGCCATTTAGTGGCCTCCTGCCTGTTCTTTTCTGTGTTGTTGATATTAAGTGTTGCCACCTGGGGGCGTTGACTGTCGTCGAGTAAGAAATTCCTCGGCTATTGCTTTATGGTGTATTTGCGGCTATTCTGCGCGCCTTTTGTTCAGGGGCGAGGGTGGCGCTTACGCTGTCAACGCTGCAATTTATGTGTTACTGGAGTAATTTGAATGGCTCGTATTGCTGGTGTAAACATACCAGATAACAAACACGCCGTTATCTCATTGACTTATGTATATGGGATTGGCCGTACCACAGCCAAGCAAATCTGTGCTGCCACTGGCATTGCCGAGGATGTAAAAATCGGCACTTTGTCAGAAGACCAGATGGATGCTATCCGTGCTGAGGTTGCTAAGCGCACCGTAGAAGGTGACTTGCGTCGTGTAATATCTATGAATATTAAGCGTTTGATGGATTTGGGATGCTACCGTGGCCTGCGCCATCGCCGTGGCTTACCGCTTCGTGGTCAACGCACCAAAACGAACGCTCGTACCCGTAAAGGCCCACGTAAGCCTATTAAGAAGTAATTCTTGCTTACGACTTTCATTCACTTACGGTAACAAATTAGTAGGAAGAAATTGCTATGGCTAAGCCAAGTAATAAAACCACAGCCAAGAAAAAAGTTAAAAAGACGGTGATTGATGGCGTAGCGCACATCCACGCCTCTTTTAACAATACCATCGTGACTATCACTGATCGTCAAGGCAATGCACTTGCTTGGGCGACCTCCGGTGGTTCTGGTTTCCGTGGTTCACGTAAAAGTACTCCTTTTGCTGCTCAGGTCGCTGCTGAGCGTGCTGGTGAAGCGGCAAAAGAATATGGTTTGAAAAACCTCGACGTCGAAGTTAAGGGCCCAGGCCCAGGTCGCGAATCCGCTGTTCGTGCACTTAACAATGTTGGTTATAAGATCACTAACATTACTGACGTTACGCCGATTCCTCACAACGGCTGTCGTCCGCCGAAGAAACGTCGCGTATAAGGGGGAGTAGAAAATGGCTCGTTATATTGGACCTACCTGTAAGCTGTCTCGCCGTGAAGGCACTGATCTTTTTCTAAAAAGTGGTGCGCGTGCGTTAGACTCAAAATGCAAAATTGAAACTGCTCCTGGCCAGCATGGTCAGCGTCGTGGTCGTTTGTCTGACTATGGTGTGCAGCTGCGTGAAAAGCAAAAAGTTCGTCGTATCTACGGCATTCTTGAAAAGCAATTCCGTGGTTACTACAAAGAAGCTGCTCGTCGTAAAGGCGCAAGCGGTGAAAACTTGTTGAAGCTGCTCGAATGCCGACTGGATAACGTTGTATACCGCATGGGCTTTGGTTCAACCCGCGCAGAATCACGTCAATTGGTATCGCACAAGGCAATTAGCGTTAACGGCAAAACTGTTAATGTTGCTTCTTTCCAAGTGGGTGCTGGTGATGTAGTTGCTGTGCGCGAGAAAGCCAAAAAACAATTGCGTGTTCAAAGCGCAATGAATCTGGCTGGTCAGCGCAGCAATGTTGAGTGGGTTGATGTAAATGGCGAGAAAAAAGAAGGCGTATTCAAACGCATTCCTGATCGCATTGATTTACCTGCTGACATCAACGAGAACCTCATTGTCGAGCTTTACTCCAAGTAAGGGACGAACCGCTAACAGGTGTGGCTATGCAGACTGCAGTAAACGAATTTTTAACTCCGCGTCATATCGACGTTTCAGAAAGTGGTCCAACCCGCGCTCGCGTGGTGTTGGAGCCTCTGGAGCGTGGCTTTGGACATACTTTAGGCAATGCATTGCGTCGTATTTTGCTTTCTTCAATGGCGGGTTGCGCCATTACTGAAGTAGAAATCGAAGGTGTTTTGCACGAGTACAGCGCTATTGAAGGTGTTCGTGAGGATGTAATTGAAATCCTTTTGAATCTCAAAGGTGTTGCAGTAATTATGCACGGTAAGGATCATACGGTTCTTACCTTGACCAAAAAAGGCCCAGGCGTTGTTACTGCTGCTGATATTCAAGTTGATCATGACGTGGAGATCAAAAATCCTGATCATGTTATTGCGAATATCACTGGCAATACTGAATTGAAAATGCGCTTGACCATCGCTCGTGGTCGCGGTTATCAGCCTGCTGATAGTCGTCGTCGTGATGATGATGAAAGCCGTGCAATTGGTCGTTTGCAGCTGGATGCGTCCTTCAGCCCAGTTAAGCGTTTGGCTTACAGTGTTGAAAGTGCTCGTGTTGAGCAGCGCACTGACTTGGATAAGTTGATTTTAGATCTGGAAACCAACGGTACCATTGATCCTGAAGAAGCTATCCGTCGTGCGGCAACTATTCTGCAGCAGCAGCTTGCTGTGTTTGTTGATCTTGAAGGTGAAAAGCAATCAGCTCCAGAGCAAAAAGAAGAGGCTATTGATCCGATTCTCTTGCGTCCTGTTGATGATCTTGAGCTTACTGTTCGTTCAGCAAACTGCCTGAAAGCGGAAAATATTTACTATATCGGTGATTTGATCCAGCGCACTGAAGTTGAGCTGTTGAAAACACCAAACTTGGGTAAAAAGTCTCTTACCGAAATCAAAGATGTATTGGCTTCGCGCGGTCTTTCGCTCGGTATGCGTTTGGAAAATTGGCCTCCGGCCAGTTTGAGAAACGACTAAAAACCATGAAATCATGGACAAGTATCAGGTTATCGATGCTTGTCCATGATTTTTTATTATTAGTTCGCCCGTGAACTCACTTCGGTGCGGGTGATTAACGAGATTGCTGATAGCAATCCATTTTGAAGGATATTCGTTATGCGTCATAAATTAACTGGTCGTCAGTTAGGCCGTAATGCTTCTCACCGTAAGGCTATGTTTCGTAACATGGTTATTTCTTTGGTTGAGCATGAATTGATTAAAACCACTTTGCCAAAAGCAAAAGAGCTGCGTCGTTTTGCGGAGCCTTTGATTACTTTGGCTAAAGTGGACAGCGTTGCTAATCGTCGTTTGGCATTCGCTCGTTTGAACAACAAAGAAGCTGTAGGTAAGTTGTTCAGCCAGCTTGGCCCACGTTATAACGCGCGTCCAGGCGGCTACGTTCGCATTTTAAAATGTGGTTTCCGCTCTGGCGATAAAGCCCCAATGGCTTATGTCGAGTTGGTTGAGCGCCCAGCTAAAGCTCTCGAAGCTGCTGTAGACGCTGAATAAGCTTTTACCGGTTCAACAAAAAGGCCAAGCAGAAATGCTTGGCCTTTTTCTTTTTGGGACTTGCCGCTGATTTTTCAATTGCTGAAACTATCTCCGTATCTGATGGTAGGATGTTTTTCTTTGATGTCTATGGTCAATGTCGCACAAAACTTTCAGAAATTGCCGACTTTCTTCAGGCGCGCAAATCGTTAAAATGGCTGCACATGGACGCTAATCAGGACAGGATGTTTTGGTTAGAGGATTGCGCCTTAGGATGAGGCTTATCGAAGGAGTTGAAAATAGCGAGGCAGGAAGCCACCCGATCACGATGATCGGTGTACCCACGCAGGAAGCAACGGGGCTTGCAGGAAGCAAAGCCCCTATTTTCCTTTTTGTTCAGCTATGTTTTTATTGCCCTGCTTGGTTTTGTTTTTTTAATGGTTGCTTTGAGCATTGGGGCAAGGAATCGTCCAGTGTGGGAGTTTTCCAATTGGCCGATGTCCTCCGGTGTTCCTGTTGCAATAATTTGACCTCCACCACTGCCACCTTCCGGTCCTAAGTCTACTACCCAATCGGCTGTTTTAATCACGTCCAAATTGTGTTCGATTACTACAACGGTATTGCCGTGATCGCGCAGGCGATGCAACACGTTGAGTAGTTGTTGGATATCGTAGAAGTGCAAGCCTGTAGTCGGCTCATCCAGAATATAGAGTGTTTTGCCGGTATCGCGTTTGGATAATTCTTTTGCGAGTTTTACCCGCTGTGCTTCGCCGCCCGATAATGTTGTTGCTGATTGTCCCAAGCAAATATACGAAAGTCCGACATCAATTAGCGTTTGCAATTTATTGGCGATAGCGGGTACTGCATCGAAAAAAGCCCGCGCGTCTTCAATCGTCATGCCCAACACTTCATTGATATTTTTTCCCTTGTATTTCACATCCAGTGTTTCGCGGTTGTAGCGTTTTCCTTTACACACATCACAGGGTACATAGACATCAGGAAGGAAGTGCATCTCCACTTTGGTGACGCCATCGCCTTGGCATGCTTCGCAGCGGCCGCCTTTTACGTTAAAGCTGAAGCGACCCGGTTGATAGCCGCGCGAGCGGGACTCTTGGGTGCCCGCAAACAATTCGCGGATGGGTGTGAAGATGCCTGTGTAGGTTGCAGGATTGGAGCGCGGTGTACGGCCAATCGGGCTTTGATCGATATCCACGCACTTATCAAATAAATCCATGCCTTCGATCTTGTCGTAAGGCGCGGGTGTCAGCGTCGTCGCTCCATTAAGTGCAGTTGCTGCTAATGGATGCAAGGTTGCATTGATGAGTGTGGATTTGCCCGATCCCGATACACCCGTCACGCAAGTCATGAGTCCCACCGGAATCTCTAGCGTCACATTCTGCAGGTTATTGCCTTTGGCGCCGACGAGTCGCAGCACCTGATTTTTATCGAAAGGATGGCGCTTCACCGGAACGGCAATAGACTTGGCGCCGCTGAGGTACTGGCCGGTAATCGAATCTTTGTTGGCCATGATGGCTTTGACATTGCCTTGTGCAATGACCTGACCGCCATGCACACCTGCTCCTGGGCCAATATCGATCACATGATCTGCCTGGCGAATCGCGTCTTTGTCATGCTCAACCACGATCACGGTATTGCCGATATCGCGCAGGTGGGTGAGGGTTTTTAACAGTCGTTCGTTGTCGCGTTGATGCAGGCCGATGGAGGGTTCATCGAGGATATACATTACCCCAACCAAGCCAGCGCCAATTTGACTCGCGAGGCGAATGCGCTGGGCTTCTCCTCCAGAAAGGGTTTCTGCACTGCGGTTGAGTGTCAGGTAATTCAGGCCGACATCGACCAGAAAGCGAAATCGATCACGCAGCTCTTTGAGTATCTTGTCGGCAATACCTGCTTTGCGACCAGTAAAGCTGAGTTTCATGTAATAGTCATAGGCATCGGCGACCGGCATTTCGGTAATCTTGGGCAGTGGGCGCTCGTCGATAAACACATTGCGCGCTTCAATGCGCAAGCGCGTGCCTTCGCATTCCGGGCAGGGCTGGCTGGATAAAAATTTGGTCAGATCTTCGCGCACCGAGTTGGATTCAGTATCGCGATAACGACGCTCCATATTGGTCAGCACACCTTCAAAGCTGTGGCTGCGCTTGTACACATCGCCGCGATCATTGATGTAATTGAATTCAATAATCTCTTCGCCTGAACCATAAAGCACCGCATCGCGCTGTTTGGCTTTCAGCTTCGCCCAAGGCGTATTTACGTCAAACGCATAGTGTTTAGCTAGGGAGGCGAGCATGTGGAAATAGTAGACGTTGCGTTTATCCCAGCCGCGAATGGCGCCTTCCGACAAACTGAGCGATGTATCCTGAATCACTTTGTCTTCATCAAAGAATTGATGCACGCCCAAACCGTCGCAGGTCGGGCAAGCGCCGGCCGGATTGTTGAACGAGAACAGGCGCGGTTCGAGCTCGGTCAGGCTGTAATCGCAAATGGGGCAGGCATGTTTGGATGAAAAGAGGCGGTCAGGCGCCTCGCCATCCATGTAATTAATACAGGCAATACCTTCCGATAAGTTCAGCGCAGTCTCGAAAGACTCAGACAAGCGAAGTTTCAAATCTTCGCGCACTTTAAAGCGGTCGATGACGACTTCGACGGTGTGTTTCTTTTTCTTATCGAGTTTGGGCGTATCGTCCAGATCGCAGAGAATGCCGTCGATACGGGCGCGGATAAAACCATCGCGCTTGAGCTGCTCGAATATATGCAGGTGTTCGCCCTTGCGGTCGCGGATTACCGGTGCCAGCAGCATCAACTTGGTGCCTTCCGGCAATGCCAGGGTGGTGTCCACCATTTCGCTAATCGTTTGCGCCGTCAGCGGCACGCCGTGCTCCGGGCAACGCGCTTCACCAACGCGTGCGTAAAGCAGGCGGAGATAATCGTAAATTTCGGTGATGGTGCCCACCGTAGAGCGCGGGTTGTGCGAGGTAGATTTTTGCTCGATCGAGATCGCCGGGCTTAAGCCTTCGACGTGATCGACATCGGGCTTTTCCATCATTGATAAAAACTGGCGGGCATAAGTAGAGAGTGATTCCACGTAGCGGCGCTGGCCTTCGGCATAGAGTGTATCGAACGCTAGTGATGATTTGCCCGAACCCGAAGGGCCGGTGATCACAACGAGTTTGTCGCGCGGGATGTCGAGATCAATATTTTTGAGATTGTGGGTGCGTGCACCCCTAACAATAATTTTGTCCATCTACTGCGATCCGCTAAGGCCGTTCAAAAGGATCGATTATACGTGAATAGCTTGCCAGCAGATGTCAGTAGGGCAGTTTCTTCTGTAAGTCTTGGTAAATAGATTTAATGCAAACTTGCGCAGGATTTATAGGTCGCAGGCCGGACTAGTTGGTACACTGGCGCCCTTTTAATAATTGAAGTCCTTTACTCCCACCGACGGCCATTCGCCATGCAAGATTCTGCTTCTGCTCCAATCGACATTTCCGCCCCTGCGCCCTTTGAGCGCAAGGTGGTGCATTCGCTCGCGGCACTCTACACCTTCCGCATGTTCGGCCTGTTTATGCTGCTGCCCGTGCTGGCGCTTTACGGTACCGAATATGCGCACCATAGCCCGTTCCTGCTTGGGCTGGCCTTGGGTGCCTATGGTTTTAGCCAAGCACTGCTGCAGATTCCGTTTGGCGTATTGTCCGATCGTATCGGGCGCAAGCCCTTGATTCTCGTGGGTCTGATTATTTTTGTATTGGGCAGTGTTGTGGCCGCTTTGGCCGATTCGGTCTACGGGTTGATCCTCGGTCGCTTCCTGCAAGGCGGCGGGGCGATTTCGGCGGTAGTGATGGCGCTATTGACCGATCTCACCTCCGATGAAAATCGCACCAAGGCGATGGCGACTATAGGGGCGTCTATCGGCGTATCCTTCTCCTTGGCGATGACCGCTGGGCCATTGTTGGCAGCTTGGGGTGGCGTCGGCGCAATCTTCTGGCTGACTGCCGTTTTAGGTTTGGTCGGTATTTATATTCTGTTGAAACTGGTACCCGATGTCGCCAAGACAACTGCGTCCAAGCGTGAAGCTGTCGCGGTGCCGAGTCTATTAGGTGCAACGCTCAAGCACCCGCAGTTGCTGCGTTTGAACTTTGGCATTTTTGTTTTGCATTTTGTGTTGATGTCGAGCTTTGTGGTTTTGCCATTGATGCTGCAAGACCAGCTGCAGATAGCGCGTGAATATCACGGCCTGATTTACTTCCCACTGCTGGCATTCGCGTTTGTTTTGATGCTCCCATTTGTAATCATCGCCGAAAAGCGGCGCAAAATTAAAAGCGTATTCTTAATCGCCGTGGCGCTGTTATTGGTCGCAGAACTGGCGTTGATGTTGGTGTCATCCAGCCGGGTATTCGCGCTCTTGGTGCTGTTTGTCTTCTTTATCGCCTTCAATATTCTGGAGGCGACCCAGCCCTCGATGGTAAGCAAAATCGCTCCTGCGGGTGCCAAGGGTACGGCGACGGGGATCTACTCTACCTGTCAGGTATTGGGCGTGTTTGGTGGGGGTGCTCTGGGCGGATGGCTGCTTCAGCATCAAGGCGCCAACGCGGTATTTTTACTTAATGCTGGGCTGGTCTTGATGTGGTTGGCAGTCGCTTGGTCGATGAAGCCGCCGCACTTTCTCGCGAGTGTGCTTATCCCCCTGCGCGGGCAAGACCATCAAACTCTCGCGGATAAGTTGCGCGCGGTAGATGGCGTAGCCGAAGTGGTAATCGTTGCCTCGGAAAACACCGTTTATCTCAAGGTCGACCAGCGCCGTGTGGATCGCAAACAACTGGCGGCGATTGTGGATGAAGTGTAAAGTGTCCGACGCTCCGCAGGGGGCAATAACCCTTAACTTGAACGCCGCCGACGTATAACCACAGAAGGCGGATACCCGGTAAATCAAGAGGAATTCATTATGGCTCGTGGTATTAACAAAGTAATTTTGATCGGCAATATCGGGCAAGACCCCGAAGTGAAATATATGCCCTCCGGCGGCGCTGTCACCAACGTTAGCGTAGCGACATCGGAAACATGGAAGGACAAAAATACCGGACAACCGCAAGAGCGTACTGAATGGCACCGGGTGGTATTTTTTAATCGCTTGGGTGAGATTGCGGGCGAATATCTCAAGAAAGGCTCCAAAGTCTATATCGAAGGTGCGCTGCGCACGCGCAAATGGCAAGCGCAAGACGGCACCGATCGCTACACCACTGAAATTGTCGCCAGCGAAATGCAAATGCTTGATGGCCGCGGTGAAAACTCCGGCATGGGCGGTGGCGCTGGAATGGGTGCAGCGGCTATCGCCAACAGCTTTGACCAAACTCCGCAGTACAACAATGCACCGGCGCAAGGCGGTTATAACCAAGGCGGCCAGCAGGCTGCCCGTGCTCCACAACAGTCAGCGCCCCAGCACAACACTCCGCCACAACAACCAGCGGGATTTGATTCATTTGATGACGATATTCCGTTCTGACGAACTGCGAACATTTTGTTATCGTTAACAGGG
>CAIOHY010000527.1 GCA_903858205.1 uncultured Cellvibrio sp. | reverse complement strand
GCTAGGTTGATTGGCACAGTGTGAGCGAATAACCATCATGGCCAGAGCAATAAGCTCGTAAAGAGGCCGAATATATGGTTGCAGTCGTATTCTATTTTTAAAAGACGCGATTGTTGGCAAGCCTGGAGGAGTCCATATATGTCGGTGAGGAACGAACCGCAACATGACCATCTCACACCACCAACCGAAACTTCCTGCGGAGCACCACCCACAAAAGGATTTATAAATATTCACATCGAGGTACCGCTATGCCCGACACAATGATGCTCGATACACTCATCCTTTCACGTATCCAATTCGCCGCGAATATTTCATTCCATATTTTATTTCCCTCCATTTCCATCGCGCTCTGCTGGTTTTTGTTTTATTTCAAATTGCGTTACAACGGCAGCGGCGACGATGTGTGGATGCGCGCCTATCGCTTTTGGGTAAAAGTGTTCGCGCTTACCTTTGCGATGGGCGTAGTGAGTGGCATCACCATGAGTTTTCAATTCGGCACCAATTGGCCGGGTTATATGGAAACTGTGGGTAATATCGCCGGCCCACTGCTCGGCTATGAAGTGCTGACTGCATTTTTTCTGGAAGCGACATTTTTAGGCATTATGTTGTTCGGCATTAATCGCGTATCCAACCGCATGCACACCATCGCCACCTTTTTGGTCGCTTTTGGAACCAGCATGTCAGCCTTTTGGATTATCGCGCTGAATTCCTGGATGCAAACCCCCACCGGTTTTGAAATGCGTGACGGAAAGGCGTTTCCACTGGATTGGTGGGAAATTATTTTTAATCCCTCCATGCCCTACCGTTTATCGCACATGCTGGTCGCATCAGGCTTAACCGCTGCATTTTTAATTGCCGGTTTATCTGCTTATCGCATTTTAAAAAATGATCACAAACCCGCACCGCGCCTCGCGCTAAAAACTGCGGTGCTTGCCGCTGCACTGCTAATTCCCATCCAAATTTTTCTGGGCGATATGCACGGCTTAAATTCATTGCAGCACCAGCCCGCAAAAGTCGCGGCGATTGAAGCCGTGTGGCACACCGAAAAAGGTGCGCCGCTAGTGTTATTTGCGATTCCTGATAAAGAAACACAAACCAACAAATTCGCGATTGAAATCCCCAATTTGGCGAGCCTGATTCTCACCCACAAAATGGATGGTGAATTAAAAGGCTTAAACGAATTTCCCAACGCTCATCCTCCAGTTGCGCCTTTGTTTTATGGCTTTCGAATTATGGTGGCAGCGGGTGTGTTGATGCTGATTGCCTCCTGGTGGGGCGCGTTTATTTATTGGCGCAAAAAAGAAATTCCACCTGTGTTATTAAAAATATTCGTTGGCATGACGTTCTCCGGTTGGATCGCCACACTTGCGGGTTGGTATGTAACTGAAATTGGCCGTCAGCCTTGGCTGGTTACTGGCGTGCTCACCACTGCCGACGCGGTAACTAAAACACCGGCCGCTAACGTAGGTACATCACTCGCGATTTATTTATTACTTTATGCGGTGCTGTTATTCGCCTATGTGCGCACGCTATTTGTGATGGCGAGAAAATCCGTACTGGTTGATCGCCCGGAAGAAATTGAAACCCTGCAAGATCAACTGCTGGCAAAAAGCGCATAGGAGCTACAGCATGAACGAACTTACACAACTTAGCGGTGAGGCATTTTGGTTGCCGGTCATTTTTATCGGCCTGATGGGGCTTGCGTTTTTTATCTACGCAATTTTGGATGGTTATGATTTGGGAGTCGGAATTTTATTGCCCAAAGATTCCGAAGAGCAGCGCGATACCATGATCGCCAGTATCGGCCCCTTCTGGGACGCCAATGAAACCTGGTTAGTGCTCGGCATCGGCATTTTATTAATAGCCTTCCCCAGTGCTCACAGCATGATTTTATTTCACTTGTATTTACCCGTAACGATAATGCTCGCCGGATTAATTTTGCGCGGCGTCGCCTTTGATTTTCGCGCAAAAGCACCGGAGGATCACAAGCAGTTATGGGACAGGGTATTTCAAATCGGCTCATTGCTCGCCACGCTCTCACAAGGCTATATGCTCGGCCTTTATGTAATGGGTTTTGAGCAAAGCCTCGCAACCCATTTATTTGCCGCGCTCAGCGCAATTTGTGTCACCGCAGGCTACACCTTTATCGGCGCCGCCTGGTTAGTGATGAAAACCGAAGGCGCTTTACAAAAACGCGCCGCTTGGTGGGCGCGCCGCTGCGCATGGTTGATGACACTGGGAATTATTGCGGTGTCGATTGTGAACCCACTGGTCAGCAGCACCATTTCTGATAAATGGTTTGGCAGCCCACTGTTTATTATTTTGTTAGTGATTCCCGTATTTTGTTTTGTGTTGTTATTTATTGTGGATCGCTACCTGCGCCTCTTCCCCTACCCGAATGATTTTGGCTGCTGGATTCCCTTTGCTTCCGCAATTTTTATTTTCTTACTGAGTTTTGTCGGCTTGGCCTACAGCTTTTTCCCTTATGTCGTACCCAATCAATTGGATATCTGGCAATCTGCCAGCGCACCCGAATCGCTGATGTTTATTTTGTACGGCGCAGCCGTGGTGTTACCGACGATTATTCTCTACACGATTTTTTCCTACCGCGTATTTTGGGGTAAGGCGACGCAATTGAAGTATTACTGATTTATCGTCTGGAGTGGATTGGTTGTAACGCGCTGAACCTCAGCGTGTTACAACCTGAATCCGCACCGAATGCTGAACAGGTAGGTGCAGTGATGGCCTGGCTCGCATATTGGTAGCGACGCGCATGGCGACTCAATTCTTTTTGAAAGATGTCAGGATGATCCTGCAAATGCTGCGGCAGTTCTTGCTCAGTGAGGCTGCGACCGCGATCAATAATGCGCGCGAGCCGACCCGCGACTACATTTAATAAACCTGCAATGCCTGTCAGCAAAAATACCGGCGCAAGCGCAAGTTGGCAAAGACCAACTCTTTGTAGAAGGCTGAAAAATAAAAGCGAGTGTGCATGCAAAAGTGGAGCATGCCTTTTTTTACATTAAGCGCATGTTTGGTTACAGCAAAGTTCGGTATCGCGGTTTGGAAAAAAATACTAATCGCCTATTCATTTTGGCAGGGCTTGCGAATCTGTTGCGAATGAAAAAATGCATGCTGCCTTAGTGGCAGTCCGTCTGCAATTTGCCAAAATGGCAAATTACAGACGGAAAAGTGAAAAATAACGGTAGGCTAGTGGAAGAATTTTGGAAAGTTTGCCTTTTATGGGCATTTTTTAAAATGTGGTTAATTTTTCAGAGGTTCCCTAGCTATACCTGCGAAAAAACCTCCCCCGTAAGTAGCACCTAACTCATTCATGGTGTTTAATGACACTGCACGCCTGAGAGTAACACCTCAACAGCCTGCCTGGTAACCGCAAGGAAAATGGATTGAGAGCTCTGTACCTACCACACTCCGACAACACCTCAAGCTCTCTTGTTTCGTTAG
>CAIOHY010000526.1 GCA_903858205.1 uncultured Cellvibrio sp. | reverse complement strand
TCCCATAACGCAATCTTATCCTTCAGATTAACAAACAAGAAAAAGGCAATAGGAAATAGCATTACCATCAATATCGCCAATTCACCTGAGTTTTGAAAGTAACCCGGAGGCCCCACTAGACCCCATGACTGAAAACTAAAGCCTCTCATAGCCCAGTTCTTGGAGGTTCCTACTGCAATTTTTCCGGCAGCAAAAACGTAGATGAGCAAGATCATGTAAAATTTTTCTTTGGTATTCACTATTGTAATTATTAAAAAGTAAGCAATGAACCATCCAAAAAAATACATCAAATATTCTCGTGAGTACTCTGGATACTCTGCCAATACGGTTGATAACAAAATCATAATGGCAAATAGAATTATGTATACATTAGCAATAGTACTGGGGAGCTTTTTGGAATCATCAAAAAAAACCCCGATTATTGCGCCCATCAAAAAAAACTGAGCCCAAGGAATAATGTCGATTGCAGGAAATAGAGATTGCGGCCGGACAAATTCAATTACCAAATAACCGCATAGCATCCAAAATGAAAATGGCTGCAATATAAAAGTTTTATACAAAGAGCCGATTTTCAAAAAATAGAAATCTTCTATAGAGTACTTTTTCTGATCCATTTACATTCTCTTTTAAGGACTTGAGAAGCACATATAGCCCATCAAGGAAAACTTCACTTAACCAGTGGCCGCCACTCACCGAACATAAACTTCCCTATGCCGACCCATCTCATGCACTGAACAATTGCAATGCTCATTAAGAATACTATGCAAACATTTAATGCAAACACCATAACGGGAGCAGCGACTAACATGTTCGTAGCGATCGCTGTAAACTTTATGACCAGAGGAGAATGCAGCAGATAGATTCCCATCGTGTTTTTTCCAACAAAGTTAACAGGTTTCCATTGGGCATTAACAAAGTGGAAAAAAATAAAGAAGATTAAAAGCAGATAGGCATATTGGAATATACTACTGATATTTAGAGCAATCCCTATGCCGAATAAGATAGCAAAGAGACAAACCATTTTTAGTTGGAAAAGAAATCGAAGTCTGAAAACCAGCATTCCCAGAATATAGAACTGTAACCCCCATATTGCATGAGTGAGCGGCTCTTGTCCGCCGGCAATGTAAAAATGGCTATATATAAAGCTACTGTTATTCTTGTAAAAATAGAGCAGTAAGAGGAACACCACTGACGATGAATACACGCTTAAATCGACAAATAGCTTTACTAACAATGGTGTACATAAACGAATAAAAAATAGGGACAATAAAAAGTACATTTGCCCCGCATACACTGAACCATATAAGAACAGAACAACATCAGATTTGCTTTTCCCTACAACTAGATAATCATCCAAATAACCCAATAATTCAAAGACATATCTAATGATCAGATAACCGATTGAAAACAATACCCAAGGCAAGAGCAGCCTGTATGCACTTTTTACTACAACATTCTTATAGGAGTCGTTTTTTTTATAAATTGTGGACTCACACAAAAGATAGCCATCAACCAAAAAGAATATTGGTACCGCCACCATCACCGTAGCTTTTAAAATCACAGAAGTGAATTCAGGAGTTAAACTTGATGAGTAACCAACCACATGAATCACAACAACCATCAAAATAGCTAGCGCTCGCAAGTTATCCAGAAAGTGGACTCTTGGTTTTACATTCTTAGTTAGCATATCTCCTCCTTGAACAGCTCATAGCAGTTTATTTGCGAACCTTAAAGTTGCCTTCTGGACGATAGCCTCACAAAACTCAAAATACTCGCCATTAGCATTATAAGGATCATGCAAATACGCCAATGGCGACTCCAGCCATAAACCGATCAAGGTAATTTGGACTGGTGCTTGTGCAAATCGCGCGCGCAGCCCGTGAATATGCTTTGGCTCCATGCCAATCAGTAGGTCACCCTCTTGCGGCTGATACTGATCCACTCGCTGGGTAATGTGTTCTTGCAGGTTGTAGCCATTAGCTTGCGCCCAAGCGATTGCGCGGGGGTCAGCCGGATCATTTCCGCGTGTATCCAAGCCAAAAGAGATGGCCGTAAAACCCTGCTTACGCGCAACGGCTTCGCCGAGTGGGCTGCGGCATATGTTGCCGTGGCAAACAAATACCAATCGCTTTACTTGCGCAAAATCGATTTGCGCTAGCGCGCGATAGAATCCGAGCAGGCGCAGCACTTCATAAGCGAAATAACGCAGCATGCCTTTTTTAGAACCAAAGCGATTTTTAATAACGTGTGAGACCGACACAGTGTTACCTTTAATAATTGGGCTTAGTCATTTTCATGGAGCAAACGGAAATAATGTTGCTGGTAAGCTTGTAACATTGAACGTAGGGAAAAGGTAATGCGCATGTGCTCTTTTCCCGCATTGGCGATTTTTTTTGCAAGCTCAGGCTGTTCTAACAACTGCGTAATTGCCGCTGCAAGTTCTTCCGGGTTTTCTGTGGGCACCAAGTAGCCGGTGCTTAAATGCTGCAGTATTTCTTCTGGCCCACCGCAACGAGTGGCGATAACGGGAAGACCTGTTGCCATAGCTTCAATGGTAGCGATAGAAAAACCTTCAGAGCTGGATGACAGTACAAACATATCCAACTGTGCGAGAAATTCCGGGGTGTTATCGTAAAAGCCAATAAAATGCATTTGCGCAGTTACACCTAATGCATTCATTTGCGCTTCAAGTTGTTCCATTAAATCCTTTTTCTTATGCCCGGCAATGACGAAATGCAGACGCGGATTTTTTAACAGGCTTACTGCTGTAATCAGCGTTTCATAATTTTTTGCGGGGCGAATATTTCCGAGGCTGCCAATCAGTATTGCGTCATCGGGAAGTTGTAATTGCGCTTTTAATATTGCGGGCGCAGCGGCCGTGTAGCGATGTTGGTCAACGCCGTTGTAGATCACATCTATCGCGCTGCGCGGAAATAATTTGCGCGTTTGAATGTAGGCGGCCAAATCGCGGCTGACGGCGATGAGTTTATCCACCCCCATACGCATAATCGCTTGCTTGATAAAAACCAATCGCTCACGGGGATTGATATCGACCCGGCCATGCAGAGTGGCGATGAGTGGTAAGCGCGTAAACAGCGAGAGTATGGAATAGGTGAGTGTTGAGCCGAGTAAATGCGCGTGAATCAGTGCAACATTTTCATGACGAATTAATTGGTATAACTGCTGATAGTAAGGAATTGATAGAAAACCATAGGGTTTGACAATGCGATAGCGAATGCCGCGCAATTTTAATTGATCTTCCACCCAACCATGGCCTTTGATGATGGCAAGATTGTCATAATAAGGAAGGTGAAGATGCTGTGCGATATCGAGAAAAACAGTTTCTGCACCACCGGGACCTGTGGTGTCTATCGCATGAATAATTGTGCGTTTTTTATCGGTCATTATTCCTTCCGATTGGTGAAGCGAGGATTTGCGGAGAGCGCATTCTACCACCATCTTGTTGCAAGCTTGTGGATTTGTTGGGCAATCCGTATGATTCGGGCTTTCGCGTAAACCCGTGCTGTGTTGCACTTACGCGCACGTAAATCTGATTGTTTTTATCGACATTCGCTTGCTGACTAGGGCCGGTTGCAGAGACATGACACACACTATCCTTGTTCTTGATGCTGCACAGCGAAGTGCCCTGGCCGTTACCCGCTCGCTGGGAAAGCTTGCGGATATTCGCATAGTTACAGCCGACTCAACCCCATCCGCATTGGCTGCGCAATCCAAATATTCCAGCGCTTATTTGCAATCGCCCAGCTCGGCGGATGAACCGGAAAAATATTTGCAGTGGATCAAACAGGTTTGTGCAGAGAACCGTTTTTCACTCGTCATTCCCGTTACTGAAATCACTAGCCAACTGTTATTGATGCATAGCGATCAGCTAGGTGATTTACGTTTGCCTTTTGCCAGTTACGATAAGGTTATGTCGCTCGCGGATAAGTATCGTTTGCTCGAACAAGCAAAAGCGGCGGGCGTGCCTGTGCCGGAATTCCGCTTGTTGTCATCCAGCGCGGAATTGGTTGCGGAGAGCATCAGCTATCCCTGTGTGATTAAACCCTGTTTATCGCGCATTTATACCCCGGCGGGCTGGATATCGACTAGCGTTAAGTTATTGCACAACGAACAAGATCTGCAAGATGCGCTCGCCAGCGCGCCCTATTTGGCGCAGTATCCTTTTATGCTGCAGGCGTTTATTCCCGGAACCGGTGCTGGCCTGTTTTGTTTGTATAACCAGGGAACGCCGGTGGCTTTTTTTGCGCACAAGCGCCTGCGCGAGAAACCGCCCCAAGGTGGTGTGAGCGTATTAAGTGAAAGCGTCGCCGTGGACGAGACACTGAAAGGTTATGCGATGCAGCTGTTGGACCATGTGAACTGGCACGGTGTTGCTATGGTGGAGTTCCGGGTCACACCGGAAGGAATGCCGTATTTGATGGAAGTGAATACGCGTTTTTGGGGTTCACTGCAGTTATCGATTGATGCGGGCGTGGATTTTCCCCGCCTGTTGGTGGAATCCGAGCTGGGGCTGGCAGGCGCTGTTCCCAACCAATACCGCGTCGGCCAACGTTTGCGCTGGTTATTAGGGGATTTGGACAGCCTGTATTTAAGCCTCAAAGGCGCTTATCCGCTGGGCTATAAACTTAAACGCGTGCTGGCATTTTTAACGCCCTCGCTCTTCAATACGCGGCATGAAACTAATCGCCTGGATGATATGGGCCCCGGCATTTACGAACTAAAGACCTATTTTCGCCAATTGCGTGGGCGTGCTTGAGTCTTCTCTATCATTACCGGATCAATCATTTTCATGAAACAACTTATCAAGCAATGCGTGATTACCGCAGCCAATCAGTTTGGCCCGCATCGCTTTGCGGGTTTAGCGCGCGATCCACAGCTGTGGGTGTTGATGTATCACCGGATTTTACCGAAGGACGATATCCGCTATCGCCTTGAAGAGCCGGGCATGATTGTGACCCCCGAGACCTTTGCCATGCATTTGCGCCAGCTGAAATTGCACTTTGATGTGATGGGTTTAAGTGACTGGCTGGCACTGCGCGCGAGTGGTAAACCCCTGCCGCGCCGCGCCTGTGCGATCACTTTTGACGATGGCTGGTACGACAATTACGAATTTGCACTGCCGATCATCGAGCAGGAAAAAACACCCGCCACTTTATTTGCCGTGGTGGAAAAAATCGCCACTGATTTCCAATTCTGGCCCAACCTTGTGAGCGCCCTGCTCGCCAGTAATGCCACAGCGGCAATGAAGCAAAACCCGGTTTTTGCGCGCGCCTTGCAGCAGCTTCCCAACGTAAAAGACACTGGCGACCGCGAGTACGC
>CAIOHY010000525.1 GCA_903858205.1 uncultured Cellvibrio sp. | reverse complement strand
GCAAGAGGATCCTGCTTTGTTAGGATAGTTTTTGAATCCGACTTACACGATTGAGAAAATGTTGATGGTGTATAGCCGTCATAGCCATTGGGTAAGTATACTGAAGATAGATTCCATGTTTGAAGGGTCATTTGCGGCGATAATGTTTGCGGCGATAATGATGGAATTTTCATCGTCAATAGGTATTTAATTGCTGCTGGATCATCTTTAAATTGGTCTTTGCAAAGCGCATCTATATCGCCCCAAGTGAACAACGGCTTGTGCGCTTCGGTTATATTCAAATTCCACGACAGGTTGTGTTCTTGAAGAAACTGCATCAACCGGTGGCACTCGGGTATGCCAATAGGGTGCTCATCGTTTGCTGGCGGGTTATTGTACCCTAGGCGAATCCAGAAATACGCGGCAAGGTTCTCTTCATTTGAATTAGGCAACAGTGACTGTGCTTTGTCTATAACGCTATAGAGATCGCTGTGGGTTGGCCGGTGGGTCAGCTGAGAAATGGTTACCTTGTCACCGTCGACAACGTAATTTGAATTAAAATCAATAAGATATGGAATCCTTGCGGCTCTTACTTTTTGAGCCGCTTTTTGCAAATATTCGGGATGTTGAGCGGCGTTAAGCAGGGCCCTTAGGGTGTCCTCGGAAAGGGAATCTTTCGGGGTATTGCCTACGGCGATGGCGCGCAGGGATTGCTGCTCTCCTTGGGAAAGTTCTGTATTGGACAACAGTCCTTCTATAGCTTTGAGGATAAACTCCTGTTGTTCATCTCCCGGGATGCGGACGTGACACTTTTGCTCTGCATGATGAGCTAAGTTTTGCCGCAGCGCAGCAGCCTCAAGAGGCTCTTGTGGTTCTGGAGAAGTTTCGGCGATTCTTGGAACAGCAGCACCGATGTCAATGTTCAGTGAGCGTTCTGTTAACGGTACTGGTGCTGCAATGGTCGCACCAATACCGTCTGGCGGCGGCGACTGATTGACCGTCAGTCGCTGTCCATACGGCAGGGTTTGCAGCAGCAGCGCCAGCACGTTGTTGGCGTATTTAGGATTTTCTTGATACGCCTCGCGCGTCTCCTTTATCGCATCTTTAAGGAGATCATGACCGTCGAGATACCTAACTACTTCGTTCAGATGCGGCACGAGGTACAGGCGTTGCGTCGGCGGCAATGCCGCCCAGTCTTCCTGCACACTTGCCCCCGTGTGCAAGGCCCACAGGTCTTGCCAAGTAAAAGCCGTCGGGTAGAGGGCGATATCATCTTTTTCTGAAACACGGTTTAACGTGTCGGCCAGCAGGGCGAACTGCGCGGGGGTGGGGTTGGAGCCAAAAAGATTGATGATAACTTCTTTGAATTTAGTATTTTGTAATAATGGTGATTCATCTGGAAAGAAGTTAGTATTTTGTAATAATGGTGATTCATCTGGAAATCTTTGTATAGTATTAAAAACCTGAAAATCGCCAACCAAAGACAATGCTGTCGGGTAATTATTTTTTGGAGGATAGATTACTTTTTCATTCTCTCCTATCAAAGTAGCAATAGCCTGCATCGTATACCCAGCCGCTACAAGGTGCTCGATATAGGGGGCATAGTTTATTGAGGATGGTGTTTGAACGGACGTTGCACGTGACTTGCCAAAACCCTTCGGCTTCCTTTTCTTTGCCATTTTATCCGCCTCCATAACCGCCAACACAATATAATAATTTTATCTTTGTTTCAAGATAATTTTTACT